>NZ_JBKXLD010000021.1:0-25334 GCF_047010065.1 Allobaculum sp. | reverse complement strand
ATTATCCCAAGGAGGCGGTCGAGAAAATACCCGTCTTTTATTTGACGCTTACAGTCCTCACTTTCCTGATCCTCGGATCAAGCGTTGGAAACAGAACAGCCCCGCTTTCTTTCCAGTTCGTTCTGGCAAAGAAAGCGGGGCTGTATATTTTGTATTCCGTCCGGCGGGTGTTCTTGAAGCAGCCTGTTCAAGGGAGTGTTCAAGGATGGCCCGCGTATTCAGAGCGTTTATTTGGCAGGGCGTCGATTATTTCGCGCCTTTATTGTTTTTGCGGGTGATGATGAAGAATGCGCCAAGGGCAACGAGAGCGCCGATGAACAGACCGATCATCGGGTACAGGTTCGTCTGGGTAGCTGTGTCTGCACCGCTCGATTTGGGCTGTGCCGCTTTTTCTACGTTAAACGGATCGGTGTTCCAGTTGCGTTCGATCATGCCGTCGTTAAAGCCGAGAATGATCTGTTCGGTTCCGCTGCCGGAAGCAGGCGGGTTGAAGGAAAGGATCGCGCTGATCTTGGTGTCCGGTTTCATGTTCTTCACCTGATCGGCGTTGAAGGTAACGGTATAGACTTTCTGTTTCTTATCGTTGGTGGATTCGGCAATTTCCGGTTTTACTTCGGTTCCGTCCACTTTCACGGTTTTAACGCCTGTGAGATACGTACCCTGTTCCTGGGTGAAGGTCAGAACCATTTTTTCCGGTTTGTTTTTGAGCGTCAGATTGATGGTCATCGTCTGATCGTTCTTGTTGTAGGATTCGTAGCCGGTCACTGGGTCGCAGACAAAACGGAACGCATCCTTGGATTCGTAAGGAATGGTATGAATGCCGTTGTCGACATCGGCCAGGATACGGCTGTCACCGGCAGGAGCGTTGCGGTTCAGCTTCAGGACAAACTTGATGCTGGAGGTTGCTGTCATGGCATCTACGGCACTCTGCGGGAGCGTTACGAGAACGCCGTTTGTGCTGGCAGCGGTTTTGGTGCTGGATTGGGAGCTGGACGAATTCGAAGAATCCGAAGTGCTGGAATCGGCTTTGCTTTTCGTCTGAAGTTCGGTTTTTACGCCGTCAATTTCTTTTCCGTCTACGGTAACGGTGACTTCCGGCAGACGGGCGGATTCGCTGGAGCCGGAAGTCTGATCCTTGATCAGCAGAGCTTCCGGACTGGATTCAAAGCGAACGCTGAGCGATTTTGGCTTCTGGCTGGCTTTGAGATCGAGCGTCCAGGTCGCATCCTGTGCGGAGTAATTGCTGGAAACGGAGGACCAGTCGCTGGTCAGTTCAAAATCGCAGCTCTGTTCCTGCATTTCGTCGTGGGAAGCGTCGGTCGCGTTTTTACCGGCATACACCTGGGAAGTGGTACGGATTTCTACATCCTTGCTTCCGGAATAGGCGTTGAAGGTGAAGACGACAACGTCGCCGTCGCGCAGATCCTTAAGCCGATCCGCGGAGAAGGAATACAGGTATTTTCCGTCGAGGTCCGAAGTCGTCTGATCGCGTCCGTCGATCTCGATCGCTTTGTTTGCGACCGTAATGGAAGCGGGTTCCGGATCAATTTCAGCATCGCCGCCGGCGGTCTGAACCCAGTTCAGCTGGAAGGCCAGCGATGTCGGAACTTTTTTCACGGTAAACGTGCAGGTCAGCGTGTTCTTTTCCTTGTCAAAAGCGGAGGATGTGTACTCTACAAACTCCGATTTTTCTTCCGAAGAAGAGTCGGAAGTATCCGAAGAGTCCGAGCTGGAATCGGAAGAATCCGCAGCCGGATTTTTCTCCGTCTGATTGTTCTGGATTTTTTCTACGGGAATCGGCTTGGACGGAGTACCGGACGGGCTGGTTCCCGGATCGTTTTCCCCTTTCAGCGCCTCTTCGTTTGCGGCATCTGCAGCGGAAGAATCCGTTACGGTCGAAGTTTCTTCTTCCGGTGCGGTATTCTCCTGAGCAAATACAGGGAAGGTTCCCAGAGAAAGAGAGGCGGAGAGCAGCAGAGCTGCCAGAGAGCGGACATTAGATTTCATATCAGCAATTTTTCCTTTCTTAAACACCCGGACCAGCACAGGGCAGCGTCTTGAACAGACAGCCGGCCGCTGCGGAAGCGGGCAAATGAAAAAGCAGAGTCAGAATTCAGCCCGGGCTCTTCTCAAAAAAAGCGCGGGGCGAAAGATCTCCTGCATAGCAGGATACGGGATGCCGCGAAAGCTGTCAGTTCAAAAACAATTGCACAGCCATTTTCGCGGATTGATTCGCCCTCTATTCTACTAGCCAATTCGGGCGAAAACAAACGCATATTGAAAACGCAAACAAATGAAAGAAATGAAGCAAGCCGGGTTAAAAAGATACAGAACGCTTCAAAGAGCGTATCCGGAATCGCCCATGAAAAAAGCCTCTTTCCGCATTGGAGAGAGGCTGAATTCTTTCAATCAGGCTTCCGGTTCGGGAAGTACGGGGAGCGGTTCTTCCGCTGGCGGCAGATCCGGAACGACTGGATCCGGTGCGGGCGGAGTCGGTACGGGATCGGGCAGCGGATTGACAGGCTGCTGCACCGGCGGCGTTACCTGCGGCGTATTGTCAATCGGCGCGTCATAGCCAGGATCTTCCTGGATGGCGTCGGTATAGCCGGGATCCGTATCCGGTTCGTTCTGCGGCTGGTCTGCTGTACTGGACGCGGCGGAATCGGCCTGCGGGCGGTTGGCTGCCTGGTTGTCGACGTCATCGGCGCTTCCGGTCGAACCGTCGATTTCCTGCGGGCTCTTGCCTTCGAGAACGCCGTCAATACGCTTCTTAGCGGTCGCTACGGTTTCGTAGTCCGGAACCATGACGTAGGCGTTCTGTCCAAGTTCCGCACAGAAGTTTGTTTCGCCTGTTCCATCGAGCGAGTAGGTCAGGAACGTCCAGTCCGGATTATCCTGAATCTGTTTCTGGAGAAGGGCCTTGATTTCCTCTTCGGAAAGGTCGGTCTGGAAGGCGCCGCTCAAAGCGTCCATTAAGGACGGGTAGCTGGTAATGATGCTTGGGGAAAGCACCTTTCTGGCGACAGCCATGAGAACCTGCTGCTGGTTTTTCACGCGCTGACGGTCGCCTTCGCTGTTGGCGTAGCGTTCACGGGCGTAGGCCAGAGCCTGTTCGCCGTTGAGGTGGTTCATGCCTTCCTGTACGCCATAGCGGGAATCCGTGTAAAACGACGGAACCGCATAGCCAGGCGCAACATTAATATCGATGCCGCCTAAGGCGTCAACGAGGTTGATGACCGAACTGAAGTTGACCTGCATCGTGTAGTTGATTTCGATGCCGAGCAGCTTCTCGATCGTGGCTTTTGTCGTTTCGGTACCGTGCAGACCGGTGTGCGTCAGCTTGTCCATCTGGCCCGCTGCGCAGCCGTTTTCAGCCGGGCAGGCGGTTTCGACGTAGTAGTCGCGGGGAATGCTGGTGAGAAGAACCACATGGGTTTTCGGGTTGACGGAAGCGATCATGTTCACATCGCTTCGGCCGACTTCGCCAAAGCCGTTGCGGGAATCCGTTCCGGTAATCAGCACGTTAAACGGCGTCGAGTTGATGTCGTCAACGGTTTTTGTGGTCGTCGTGCTGTTCGTTTCAAAAGCGGCGGAGAAGACGACTTTCGTATCGTCGTAGAAGCTCTTGAAACGGTCATCCGAGTCGGAAATCTGACCGCGGTAGGCGGACGGAAGAATCATCGCTTCGATCTGGTGATCGTAAAGCGCGTTGGCCATATCGACGATGCCGTCGTATTCGGAGGCGTTGAACGGAACGTTCTTGCTGTTGAGAACGTTGACCATGTCGTCCGTATACGTACGGGCAACGGTACGCAAAATGCCGATTTTCTTGTCCTTGAGATCTTCGACATCATTGCAGCTCGAATCTTTCATGGCAATAATTTCCACCACGTACTGCGAAGCCGGGGAAAGATCGGTCACGGTCGAAAAGAGGCTGGTGGCTTTGGAAACATAAAAGCCGCCCATGCCCATGGCCGCAATAATCACGACGGTAAGAATCGTTACCGGAATGCGAGCGCCTTTTTTCCGGGTCAGCCAGATTTGCATCGCAATGATGAGAATGGCCAGAACGACCAGAATGGCGCTCAGGCCCCAGGTGATCTGGGTAGGAAAGATATTCAGGGTGATCAGTTCATAAACCGCAAAAGCCGTAAATCCGGCCAGCAGAATCGAAAGAATAATCGAAGCCGCCTGGAATCCTCTGGAAGGATGGCTGGATTTTCTGGGGTGAACGTGTCGCATAACATACCTGCCTTTCTGAAGGGGATGGATAAAGCTGAAGCAAAGGGTTCGAATCCAGTGAAGATACGATGTTCGGTCTGCAAAATCCGCCGGCAAAAGCCGCGGGGCAGACGGAAAACTGTATACGTCCTTTATCTTAACAAAAAGTCAGGGGACAAAGGGCGACGTCTGCCGCGCGCAAAGGCGTGCCGGCAGTTTATAGCTTTTCATTTTAAGCAAAAACGGTCGGGGATGAAACCGACAGTTCTGTACGTTTCGCCAGAGCGGCCCCGCTTAAAATACCGGATCGCGTAAGCCATACCAGCCTGCGGGTGAATTCGGTTGGCTCGTATTGAGCAGACAAAGATCCGTAAAGACTGTACGCCAGCCATGGGCAGTCCGGCTAAAAGGAAGAGGAATATTTTTTCGAGAAAAACTTGGCTTTGAGAAAAGCGCTTCCTTTTTTGAACCAGTTGACCGGTTCGGTGCTGGTCAGCGGAATTTCGATGCAGCAGATTTCATTGGTATCAATCCAGACATCGAGCAGAAATTCGCTGATCCGTCCGGGCATGCGGGCCGCAAACGCGTCTTTTTCTTCGAGATGCGCCCGCCGCATGACTTCTTCAAGCACCCCAAAAAGAAACGTGCAGTACGCGTCGGCCAGGGAACGCTCCATTAAAAACATATTGAACATGTGACCGCTGCGTTTTTTCAAGTGGGCATACAGCGCCGGTTCGTATTCGGGATACTGATCGCGGATCACCTGCGCCAGCAGATCGAGATCCGCCGGATCGAGCGTATGCGCGTAATGCGATTCGAGCGTTTCAATATAGTAGCGTCGCTTTTTGGGCAGAATGACCGGGCAGTCGTGCAGAAGTTCGACGGCCTGTTTTTGCGAAAGCACCTTGCATTTTAAAGACGGGATGGGCGCGTCGCCTTTGAAGTGGCGGCGATAATGGGCCAGTCCAAAGGCATCGCACGATTCGTCCAGATTTTTCCACGCCCAGTACAAGGCGGTCAGCTCGCTTAAATACGGATTGGCCGACGAGATCGAGTCGCCCTGATCGTCGCGGGCAAACCCGATGGAGTCTTTGCCTTTTGCGCCCGCCTGTACAGGCAGATACAGCGGATCGTCCGGCATGGGATACGGCTTATGGGCGGCAACCACAATTTTAGGGTGGTCAGCTTTCTTCGCGGAAAGTTCAGGGGAAGGGGTGGACATGAACGCCTCCTTTTACTGGTTTCGTATTGGTTTCGCAGCTGCTTTTGTTTTTTGCTTTAGAAAAAAAGGATACAAAAAAAGGATACAAGGGGATACGCGACAGGGAATTCTCGATAAAGAACAAAACTGGGAGCGGGTAAAGCAGCATCCGTCTGGATCAGCGGGCGATGAGCTTTCGAAGCAGCTGCATCAGAATGGATTCTCTGCGAAGCAGAAGCACGACGCCATAGACGCCAAAAAACAGAATGGCGCAGACAGCCAGACGCCAGAACGGACCCGCGTTCAGAAGGGAAGAGCTGATCAGCAGAACCGGCGAGGCAAAGAGCATGCCCCAAAGAAGCGGCCCCCATTCGATACGCCGGGACAGGCGCCTGAGCGGGCGGCGAAGCCGCGCAAACTGAATGATCAGTACCGCCGTTTCGGCAGCCAGCGTTCCAATCGCCGCACCGGTACTGCCCAGCAAGGAGATCAGAGCCAGATTAAGAAGAAAATCGACCAGCGCTCCGCCGATGACGGAATACAGGACTGTTTTTTCTTCGTTCTGGGGGACAAGAATCTGCATGCCGGTAATATTGGTCAGTCCGATCAGCAAAATGGTCGGCATGAGCACGATCATCGCCGGAATGGCGGGAAGAAATTCCGCACCCGAAAGCAGAAGGATGACGTCTTTGGCCATAATGCTGAAAAAGAGACAGCAGGGAATGGAAAAGAGAAGGACAAAGGAGAAGGCCTTCGAAACGAGTTTCCAGAAGCCTTTCATCTGATGATGCCGGGCATAAAAGGAAAGGCGCGGCAGCAGTACAGTACCAAGAGAAGTGGTCATCGTCACCAGAATGGTTTTGACCTTGACCGAGGCGTTGTAGTAGCCGACGGCTGTATTGTCTTTCATGAAGCCGAGCATTACGACATCCAGACTCGTATAAACGGAAGAAGCCACGGCCATCGCAAAGAAACGAAGCATCGGCCTGAAGTGCTGACGGAAGTTCCATTTTCCCCGCTTTTTAAAAGGCACCAGTTTGCGAAGGTACCAGAAGTTGATCAGGCCCGAGCCAAAGGAGCTGATGACCGTTACCGCCGCGTACAGATTGACATCATGGGCGGAATGCACCAGCAGAAACAGCAGGACCAGACCGAGCGCCTTGAAAAACATGCCCGCCATCGAAATGTAGGTCAGCTGTTCAAGCGCCTGGAAGACCCAGTTCATGCCGATGATGTTCAGAAAAATCGCCGCGGAACAGATGATGTACATCGTCTGCTCGCTGGCAAGCGACGGGACGAGAATAAGCGAAAGGAAAAAAGCCCCGTAGGCGACGGCGCCCATGATCAGGTTGAGAATGAGAAGTTCCTGCACAGTCATGGACAGTCTGACGGGATCATCCCGTACCGAAGCGCACGCTCTCACCCCGTAGACAGGTACGCCAAGCATAGCCGCCATAGTGAAATAGGAAACGTAGCTGGTTCCCATGGCGACCGCGCCGGTCCCGGCTGGACCAAGTACGCGCGAGGCGTACGGGAAGGTGATGAGCGGAAACAGAACGGACGAAATGTTGAGCAGGAAATTCATGAAGAAGTTGACCGTGATGGACGGCCGGTTCGAAGCGCGTTTCGACATGGAAGGATCCTTTCTTCAGAATTTCAGATGCACATGGTGCAGAATGCACCGTGAGCCGATGGCACACAAACGCATAGAAAGAAAGCTCGAATCGGTTCGAGCTCTCTGAAACGCCGTAAAAATAAAGTTTTTTCTGCTTTTTCCATATACCTGAGGAAAACTTAGACGGGCAGAAATGCCCGGGCATGTAAAAACGAGGCGAAAAAACCGACGTTATGATAGTACATAATAGACAATTCCGCATGGTCTGTACATTTGGCCATGCGAAAATAGACAGGCTAGACTAAAAAAATGCACAGGTAAATCCCTCCGGCCTGCGGCCCGGAACGCAGATTTCCGGGGGCATGCGAGCAGAAAGGCGTGCGAAAATACCCGTGCAAACGCCTGTGTGAATGTACGCAGTTGCGTGAACAGAAAGGAAAGAAAAAGATGACCCGACTTGGCAAAATCAAACTGATCGCAGAAGTCCTCTGGAATCTTTTTCTCGTGTTCTTTCTGCCCTTTACCAGCCCGATGAAAGTCAAGATGCTTCTGGCCTACATCATCATCAACTGGATTTGCGGCCGCTACCGTCATAAGGCGTTTCTTATCTGGGATGAAGTCCGCTATATCGCGCAGGCGTATATCGGAATTTTTCTGGTTGACCTGCTTCTCTTTTCCTTGTGCGATCTGACGTGGGCAAGTTTTGGCTGGCTTGTTCTGTATTTGGTTCTGAGTCTGATCGGCGTGCTGCTTATCAACCGCTACGCCCACCTGATCTTCTGGAAATTCGTGAAGGAAAACGTTCTGATCGTCGGCACGGGCGAGATTGCGGCCAATGTCTACGACGTCTGCAAGCACAACCGTTTTTCGCTGCTCGACGTGCGTGGCTTTATCCGTCTTTCGCCCGATGAAAAAATCGAGCTGCCCGAAGCCGTCCAGAAGTCGGTCGGCATTTACCCGTTAAGCGAACTCGAAAGCCAGATTCGCCAGAAGAAAATTTCAACGGTCATTGTGGCCGATGAATTTGTACCGGTCCCGGCGCTCAAAAAGCTGATGAACCGCATTCAGAAATGCGTCAAGAAAATCAAGTACATCCCCGTCATGGACGGGCAGATCAATTTTGCGACGACAATCGATGATTTTGACGGGCAGCTGATGATTTCCACCGCCAGCGGAAAAATGACGTGGGCGCAGAAGGCGTTCAAGCGCATGGTCGACATTCTGGCTGCCATTCCCGGCGTACTGCTTTTGCTTCCCATGACGATTTACGTCTGGCACGTCAACCGCAAATACCATAATGAAGGGCCGATTTTCTTTTCGCAGGAGCGGATCGGCAAGGACGGCAAGCTCTTTAAAATTTACAAATACCGTTCCATGGTCATGAACGCGGATGAAGTTCTCGAAGACATGCTGAAAAAGGATCCGAAACTGCGGGAAGAATATGAAAAGAACAAGAAGCTCGAACACGATCCGCGCATCATTCCGGCCTGGGATCGTCTGCGCAGAAAAAATGTTGATGAGTTTCCGCAGTTTATCAACGTTCTTAAAGGCGACATGTCACTGATCGGACCGCGTCCGTACCTTCCAAGAGAACAGAAAGATATGGATGGCCATTACGAGGACATCATTCAGACCAAGCCTGGCATTACCGGCATGTGGCAGACCCATGGCCGTTCCAATGTCGATTTTGAACGGCGTCTCGAACTCGATTCGTACTACTACCACAACTGGAGTACGTGGCTCGACCTGACGCTGCTCGTACGCACACTGAAAATGCTGCTTTCCCGCGAGGACAACGGTGCCCGCTGAAAGCAGCATTTTTTGGTTTTATTCTGGATCCGAACTGGATTCTGGATCAGGCTCGGATCCGAAACGCTTTTCGTTTTCCTGTAAAACTGAGAATCCCTGAAACTTGTCGTGAAGAAAAAACATGGTAAACGTGCCCTGAGCGATGCGTTTGCCGGTTTCATCAAAGATTTCTACCGTATAGACCCCCGTCGACTTGCCGGCGTGAATGCGGCTCGCCTCAGCCGTAAGCCGGCCGGGTTTAGCAGCCGAAAGGCAGTTCATGGATGAACTGAGTGTCACAACCTGCCCGCCATCCGCGGTGGCGCAGACGCCGGCAGCCATGTCCGCCAGCGTGGCCAGGACACCGCCATGGACCATGCCGTAAATGTTGGTCAGCGAAGCCGTGGCGTTCAGTTCAGCGCACGCGTGACCGTCACTGAGCGCCGTAATCGCCAGTCCGTTTTCCTTGAGAAACGGGTTGTGCGTATTGATGAATTCAATCGTCTTTTCGTACGATCTCGAATGATCCTTCATAAATTTCCTCCTTCGCAGGCGAACAGCCTTTTTACTTCCCGTTCTTTTCGAAAGGAAACAGGATGAATCGAAGCATTGTAAGCCGATCACTGATAAGATATCGAATATACATTCCAAAAGTCAGATCCTCTGATTCGATGGATAAAATAAAAACGTTAAGAAAAAGAAAAACAGCAGGGTTTTAAAATCCTGAAAACGGAAAACTGAGGTGGAAACGAAATGGATATTTTCTTCTGGATTATCGCAGCTCTTCTCGTCGGCATGGGCGGATTTACGGGCTACACAAACTGGAAGCTTTATTTTCAGTCCAGAAAAATGAGAGAACACGTACTGAAGACGCATCAGAATGCGAAGGAAGTCCATGTGGGGACAGTTCGCATCTGGATGTATGCGGCGATGTTCGCGGCATGTATCGGTCTAGGCATCATGATTCTGGTCATGCCGGCCGCAAGCGAAGCGGTGGAAGAAACCCGCTATTCGCAGGCGATCGTCTATTTTGGTCTGGCGGTCTTTGCGGCAGCCATGTTTGGCGAAGCGCTCTGCGACGGTACGATTGTCCTTACGCCGGATGCCATTTTGTATGAAGCGGATCTGATCCGTTTCAAGAACATTCGCGCCATAAAACCGGCCAAGGGCTGGTTCAAATCGAGCATGATTTATCTGACAAACGCCAAGGAGCTTGCCGTCAGCAAGAAAATGGCTGCCTGGACGATGGAAGAATGGGAGAAATGGAAAGAAGAGAAAAAATCCGCTCCCAAGTCCCGTAAGGAACGCCGTCTGGAAGCCCGCAGAAAGAGAGATGCGCAATGAGGAAACTGATCCTTTTAGGGGAAGGCTCATTTGGTCCGGCGCTGCTGGACAGCACGCTGGCCATTACCGGTCTGGAAGCGGATGAAGATACGTTCGCCATTCCAGGCGATAATGTGGATCGCATACGGCAGACGATGGATTCCATCTGCAACACCGTCCACAACAAGGACTCGCTGCTGATTCTGTGCGATGCTGCCATGTCCAAGGCCATGCAGGAAGCGTGGCTTATTCTCGAAAAGCGGCACATGATCGAACGCATGTTCATTATCGCCGGCGCCAACGTCCCCTGCGTGAGCGCGGCGCTGCGCTATAAAGATCAGATCGCTTCCGATGGTGAACTCAGTCAGGTTCTTCTCGCCGAAGGCCGCAGCGGACTCACCCCGATCGGCATCTAGGCCATCCATCCTGACCCGATCCATAGTTGTCGGGACAGCTGAAAATCACAAATGGAAAACGAAAAAAAGCAGGAGCCGTCCTGCTTTTCTTTTTAGCCGGCTGTTTCTCAGAAGAAAGCGGGAGCAGCTCGCGCTCTCCACGGTGTACGCTGCAGAATCCATTGACCCGGACATATCAATTGAATCGGATTGTAAAATATGAAATTCGTTCAAATATATCATTTAAAAAGATTGAGAATGAAACGTTTTAACCGGGCATGAGACGTACGGGGAGAAACGAGAATGCTAAGATACAGGTGAGCAGTAGAACAGCTCGCTTCACAATCATATTCCCTTTCTTTAAAAACTTTCTTGAGTAGAGCCGGCGCAAGCCGGCTTTATTTTTTTGGGCTGTAGGAACAATCTGGGGTCACTCAGCGCACAAAAGAAAAATATTCGCTAAAATTACCCGATGACATGAAGGCAAGGTTCTTAACTTTCTCTTATTACAGAACGGTAAGTCCTTTTTCAGGCGGCTTTACAGGTACAATGCATTTGAAATCCGAAGAGGGGGATTTCAGACGCGTTTTTTTAAAGCCAGGACGGGCGCATGAAGCGCTTCGGTCGGCCCAAAAAGGGGAAAAGGGCCTGTGCTATAATCGAACGGAGGAAACCTGACTATGAAGCAAGACAAATTACTGATCACCATGTTCTCGAGTGCCGACTCAGTAGCCGGTCAAGGTGTGGGAAGCGCCTATGAGGAGCAGGTTCGCCTGATTCAGGAAGGAGCTTCCGACCTTTTTGACGTGGAAATCAACAAGTGGACATCGAATCCGGATATCCAGCATTTTCATACGCTGGATCCAGCGTTTCTGATCCGCCTGAAAAACAAAAAGTCCGTCAATATTGCTTACTGCCATTTTCTCCCCGATACCCTGGAGGAATCGCTGAAAATTCCAGAGTTCCTTTATCCGACGGCCGAAAAATACATTATCAATTTTTACAATTCCGCCGACCGCCTCGTCGTGGTCAACCCTTCCTTTATTAAGGAACTGGAAAAATACGGAATTGACCGATCGAAAATTTATTACATTCCGAACTATGTTTCCAAGGAAAAATTCCATCGCCTGCCCGAGGCCGACCGTCTCGAAATGCGCCAGCGCTACGGGCTGAAGCCGGATGATTTTGTCATTCTCGGCTGCGGCCAGGTGCAGACGCGCAAAGGCGTGCAGGACTTCGTCGCCACGGCGAAAGCCATGCCTGATGCCCAGTTTGTCTGGGCCGGCGGCTTCTCCTTTGGTCCAATGACCGAAGGCTACGAAGAACTGAAGAAAATGATGGACAATCCGCCAGCCAACGTGACCTTTACCGGCATTGTCGAGCGGGAAGAAATGGTCCGGATTTACAACATGGCGGATGTTCTGTTCATCCCCAGCTATAACGAGCTTTTCCCGATGACCATTCTGGAGGCAGTCAATCTGTCGCTGCCGCTGGTTACCCGGGATCTGGATCTGTACCGGGATATCCTCTTTGACGACTATCTGCGGGGCAATTCCAACGAAGAGTTCTGCGAACTGCTCTCCGCTCTGAAAAACAACGAAGAGCTGTACACCTTCTGGTCGCACAAGAGCGATCACTTATCCGAATTCTATTCCCGCGAACACGTGCTGGATCTCTGGCGAAAATTTTATGTGGATGCGTGGAAGGAAAAATTCGAGACTCCAAAGGAGCCCGAACATGCGCCCGAATAAAAAAGTCTTCTGGAATATTCTTCTGATTGTCGCGGTAACCGTTGTGGCGATGTATTTTGCGCTGAAAGACAACTTCAGTCAGATTGTCGCCGCCATCGCGCAGATGAATATTTTCTCCCTGATTTTTGTTCTGGGGTGGGGCCTGGCCATCAACGTCGTGATCGGCGCGGGCTACATGGTTCTGGCAAGACATTACCAAAAGAATTATTCGCTCAAGCAGGGAACCGTCGTCGCGTTTACGGGAACGTTCTTTGCGGGAATTACGCCGTCTTCAACCGGCGGCCAGTTCGGTCAGGTTTACGTCCTGAAAAAGCAGGGCTTTTCCTACAGCGACAGCGTGGGACTGCTCTGGGCAGATTTCATTATTTATCAGACCGTCATGATGATTTACGTGACGCTTCTGTTCATCTTCCGCTTTACGCACTACGTCAATCTCAATGCGTGGGTGTGGATCGTTGCCGCGGGCTATCTGGTCAATCTGGTCGTCATCGCAGCGCTGTATACCCTCGCGCTGTTTCCAAAAATGTATATCTGGCTTTCCGGCAAGCTTCCCATTTGGCTTTCGAAGCTGCATCTGATTAAAAATCCGGAAGAGCAGGTCAGCATCTGGATGGAACAGGTGACCGGCTTTACCGAGCAGATCCGCAGTCTCTCTAAAAACAAGAAGCTTGTTCTGAAAACCGCTCTCGTCAACTTCGTTCGTCTGACGATGTACTTCTCCCTGCCGTATCTGGTGGCGATTGCCCTGGGCATCCCGCTGTCGATCGATCAGCTGATCGATACCATGGCGCTGGCTTCCTTTGTCACGATGGCCAACAGCTTTGTTCCCCTGCCCGGCGCAAGCGGCGGTACAGAAGTGTTCTTTACGATGCTTTTTTCCGGCATGCTTGGAAAGCTGACCGGTGCCGTGCTTCTCATATGGCGCTTTGCTT
The DNA here is from genome assembly GCF_047010065.1 of Allobaculum sp. NCBI lineage: Bacteria > Bacillati > Bacillota > Erysipelotrichia > Erysipelotrichales > Erysipelotrichaceae > Allobaculum > Allobaculum sp. Next base: position 12,108 of record NZ_JBKXLD010000021.1, on the reverse strand, counting down.
CCTATTACATCCCTGTAATTGGCGGGGCGCTGGTGTTCATGATTTTCAAAAACCGCATGACCGCCGAAGAAGAAAAGGAAAAGCTCAGCGAAATTTCAGCGGATCTTTCATCGAGCGGCGATGGAGAGGCAAAAGCCGAATCGAATGTCCGTCCGGATTCGGAAAAAGCCGATCCAGACCTCGATTCGAAGACCGAAACGCCTGCTTTGAACACGGAATCTTCTTCGGGCAGCGAGCCGGCAACGCCGCAAGGGGATGCCGGCAAAACTCGGAACATGTCCATCGTATCTTTGCCCTCCGCGCTTTCGGCATCGGATGCGCCCTGCGCAAAGATCGAACCTGGAATCTGAACAGCGTGTAAGCCGCCTGCGATTTCGGATCACAAGCGGCTTTTTTTCTGGGCGCTTTGCCGTGGACAAGGCGTATAATCGTTAGCTGAATACACTTTTGTACAGGTAAACTGTAAAAGAAGAAATCCCAGAAAAACCGATACAAAAGGCGTGCATGCGGAGTTGCCCGGCGGCACCCGTGCACACACCGTATGCATGAGAAAAGCGGGAATTTGAAAAATGGCCCGCACCCACTAAGACGCAGACCCCTTTCTTCGGGGTATTCGCCGATCAGACATTAAGACGATAGATACGTTTAGAGAAACAGAAACTTTTTGAAATAGAAGGTTTTCGAAACCGAAATTCTGAGAAATAGAAATCTTGAGAAATAGAAATTCAGGAAAGGATGAGGAAAATGAGAATCGCACTGGTCAGTGATACGTATGTACCGGATATTAACGGTGTGGTCAGTTCGACGGTGACGCTGAAAAACGCCCTCGAAAAGGCCGGCCATACGGTTTTTGTGATCACAAACCACGCCGGAACCAAAATCGACTATGAGGACGGCATTCTGCGTCTTCCGGGATTCCGGCTCAAAAGTCTTTACGGCTATAAGGTCTCTTCTCCCATCAATCTGGGTGCTGCCGCCTATATTGAAGAGATGAATCTGGATGTGATTCATCTGCAGACCAATTTTGGCGTCGGCCTGTACGGACAGCACATGGCCAAGACGCTGTCCATCCCTCTGGTCGAAACGTACCATACGATGTTTACCGACTATACCCACTACATCAATCCGCGCGGCAACGAAAAGATCGACCGCTTTTCCAAGGACGCCATCAAGGCGGCCAGCCGCAAAGTCTGCAACAATGTGCAGGCAGTGGTGGCGCCGAGTGAAAAAACGCGCGAAGCGCTTATTGAATACGGTGTGCTCGCGCCGATTTACGTTATTCCGACCGGTCTGGATTTAAGCCGGTTTACCGACATTGATCCGCAGGACGAGGAAGTCCGTGCCATTCGTGCTCGGGTGAGTGAGGATCCCGAAGCAGTCCTTCTCGTCTTCGTTGGCCGTCTGGCCAAGGAAAAGTCGCTGGAAATGCCTATTGATGCGATCTCATCGTGTTCCAATCCGCACGTTCATCTGGCGGTTGTCGGCGATGGACCGGACGCGGACTACTACAAGGCGTATGCTGCTGCAAGACCGGGCAGCGAGCGCATTCATTTTCTGGGTGCCGCTCCCCGCGACAGCATTGGGAAATACTATCAGGCGTTTGACGCGTTTGTTTCCGCCTCGCTCTCCGAGACGCAGGGCATGACGTATCTGGAAGCCATGGCTGCCGGCCGCATGGTTTTCGGACGCCGTGATCAAGTGCTGGACGATTTGCTGGAAGAAGGTACAACCGGCTTTTACTTCAACAGCCCGGAAGAACTGAATGTAAAAATTGAACAGTTTATCGCGCTCGATCCCGCCAAAAAAGAGGAAGCCCGTGAGAAATGTCAGGAGAAAATCCGGCCGATGACCGCGGAAAACTTCGCTTCGGCCATGGAAGGCGTGTACCGGCAGGCGATTGAAGACTACTCGCACACGTTTGAAGTCAGCCGCATTCAGTTTTCCGGCGACTATATCCTTCTGACGCTCGAACGCGATTCTTCCGATGAGCCTGTCAAGCTGCTCATGCCCATGGACGATTTCCACGATCTGAAAATCGCCATCGGCACCAAGCTCGACGGCTATCTGGTCAGCAGCTATCTGGACCTGCAGAAATTTTACTGGTGCATGTATAAAACCAAAAATCGTCTGGCTGGCCGCGACATGACGCGCAAGCAGGCCGTCGACTACTGCATGCTCAAGCTCAAGGCGCCGCTTCCGATTGCCGAGCAGGCTGCCGATGAACTGGTCGCCGCCGGTCTCATTGACGACCGCCGCTACGCGATGGAAAAAGCGGATTACTGCCAGTCCTGCGGTCTGAGCCGCAAGCAGGTCGAATCCCGTCTGTACAAAGTCGGCATCGACCGGGAAATTATCCGGGAAGCGTGCGCCAGTCTTTCCGAGGAAAAAGAACACAGTAACGCCGGTCAGGCTGCCCGCCGCCTGGCCCGCACAATCAAAACCAAATCCAGCAGGGAAACCCGAAGAACGGTAACCCAGAAGCTGATGGCGCGCGGCTATTCGTTTGAGGCCGCCAAGGACGCGGCCGAAGAGCTGGTCTTTGACGAAGACGCGGACGCCAACGCCCTGCAGGCGGCATTCGCGAAAGCCATGCGGCTGAACGCTTCCCGACCGCCCGAACAGAAAAAAGAGCGCATCCGGATGTACTGCCTGCGGCAGGGCTTCGAACGGGCCGATATTGATGAGCTTTTGGAGAGTGAAAATTTATGATCAGTGAACTTCTTGCGGAAGGGAATATTACCTTTCCCTGCCTGATCGCCCGCAGTGAAATCGGGCGAAGCAATAAAAACGTGCCTTACCTCTCCTTCGATCTTCAGGATTCCAGCGCCGTGCTCGACGCCCGCTACTGGAATCTGACCGAAGAAGAAGCCCGTCAGTGGAAAGAAGGCATGGTCGTCGAAGTGAGCGGCGAACTCAAGCGCTACCGCAACGCGTGGCAGCTGCGCGTGTTCTCGATTCGTCAGATCGAGGGCAACCCGGTCGACTATACCCCAAGCGCTCCTCTGCCGCGGCAGTCGATGGAAGAAGAAATCAACCGTCTGATTGACGGCATTTCCAGCCAGGCGATTCACGATATCGTTCGCATGGTTCTCGATGAAAACTGGGAAGACTTCTTCACGTTCCCGGCAGCCGTGCGCAACCATCATCACTGCCCGGGCGGTCTGGCCTGGCATACGCTGGCCATGGCGCATCTGGCGCAGAGCCTTCTCGATCTGTACGAATGGCTTAACTACGACTTGCTGCTCGGGGGCGTTCTGCTCCACGATGCGGCCAAAGTCGAAGAATATACCGATCCGGTCGTTCCGGAATATTCCACATCCGGCAATCTGGTCGGTCACATTTCTCTGGGCGCGCAGTATATTGACCGTGCGGCCATGAAACTCGGTCTGGAAGACAGCGAGGAAGCAGCGCTGCTCAAGCACATGATGCTCAGTCACCACGGCAAGCACGAATATGGATCGCCGGTTCTGCCGATGATTCCGGAAGCCGAAGCGCTCAGTGCCATCGACAATCTCGATGCCCGCCTGTTCATGATTCATGAAGCGGTGGAAGTGCTGAGCCCGGGAACCTTCTCCCAGCGCAATCCGCGTCTCGATAATCGGATGTTCTACCGCAAAAGCTGGGATGACGACAGCACGCACCGTCCGTACACCCAGGACTTCCTGAATACGCAAAAGGAAACGGCCGGCCGTTCCCAGAACAAGCCGGATTCCGAAGCGGCCAAAGCGCAGTCGGGACAAGAGCAGCAGCCGGAACAGGCTGAAAAAGCTGCAAAAACGGAAAGAGCCGAAAGAGCCGAAAAAACCGGGAAAAAAGGAGAAGACTCCAGAACGTCTTCCAGATCCCGCCGGGATTCGGACACGGGTTCTTCCCGCCCAAGAAGCAAGGAAAAAGTCTGGACGTTCTAGAATTCAAAAATCCGGAAAATCCAGAATCCGAAGGATTCGCATTAAAAACCGAAAGACGATACGAAAACAGGGAGCCATCTCCCTGTTTTCTATATGCCGGGTTTTCTATATGCCGGTCTGATTTTTGCAAGCCAGTTCAAACTGCGCAAAACCGGCGCAGTCAAACCAATAGGGTCATGCGCCGAAAAACCGTACTTTAAAGGAAAAACAGGGTAAAGTGATTCCTGTCGGCCAGATCCTGCGCAAAAGCACCCGATGGCTGAAGTCTTCCTCCCAAACGGGAGAAGATCGCAAACGAAAACCTGAATAAACGGGTTTGTGCAAAACCCGGACACCGAATACAGAACACAGAAAAGGAGAACGTATGAAAGTTGGATTTGTATCTCTTGGATGCTCCAAGAACCTTGTGGATTCCGAAGAAATGATGGGCATGCTGAAGGCAGCCGGCCATATTCTCGTCTCGGATCCGCGCCATGCCGAAGCCATTATCGTCAATACGTGCGGGTTCATTAACCCCGCCAAGGAAGAAAGCATCCGCACCATTTTTGAAATGACGCGCTATGCCGACAAGGTCATCGTGACCGGCTGCCTGGCTCAGCGCTATGAAAAGGAACTGCGCGAACAGATCCCGGAAGTGGCCGCCGTTGTACCGCTCAAGGACTATGCCAAGCTGCCTGCCATTCTGAAAGATATTTTGAATCAGGAAAGCGAAGTTCCTTACCTAAAGCAGTATCGGACAATTTCCGGCAACCCGTGGAGCGCGTATGTAAAGGTAAGCGACGGTTGCTCTAACCGGTGCGCTTTTTGTGCAATTCCTTTGATAAGAGGAAATCAACACAGTAAGCTTATACATGAAGTAAGGGAAGAAGCGGAATACCTTGCTTCCAGCGGTGTCACTGAGCTCACCCTGATTGCTCAGGATACGACCAAATATGGCCTCGACAACTACGGTCAGCTGATGCTCGCCGATCTCCTTCGTGAGCTCAACGACATCGAAGGCATTCACTGGATTCGCATTCTTTACATGTATCCGGATGAAATCGAAGATGACCTGCTCGAAGCCATGCGCGCCAGCAAAAAAGTCGTTCCGTATTTCGATATCCCCATGCAGCATGCGAACAACCGTCTACTGAAGAAAATGAATCGCCGGGGAACGAAAGAGGACGTACTCGCTCTCACCCGCAAAATTCGAGCAATGTTTCCGGAGGCAGTGCTTCGAACTACTGTGATTGTCGGATTCCCTTCTGAAACGGAAGAAGAATTCAATGAACTGCTGGACTTTATCAGGGAGGTTCGCTGGGACAGACTGGGCGCCTTCACCTATTCGAGGGAAGAAGATACCCCGGCCGATAAAATGGACGATCAGATTGATGAATCGATCGCCGCGGACCGTCTGAACCGCCTGATGGCTGTTCAGAAAGAAATCAGTCAGGAAAGCAACAGAAACAAAATCGGGAAAGTGATGGAAGTTCTGGTGGAAGAACAGGAAGCGCTGACCGGCCGCTATCGCGGACGTTCCATGGCGGACGCCCCGGATGAAGTGGATGGTCAGGTAATCTTCACTGCCTCTTCTCCAGTCGAATGCGGAACGTACGTTCCGGTTCGCATTACCGATGCCACTCAATATGATCTGATTGGAATCTATGAGGGATAAGTTCCTCTCAGAAGAATTCATGGAGCGGCATGGTTGCATTCAAGGAGGTTGTTGACCATGACCAAAGAACAGTTAGTTGATGCTTTGAAAGCAGCCGTCGGAGGCACGCCTTACGGCGACATGCTCGTGGACGAAGCAGCTGTAACGTATGACGATAAGGATAAAAAGTACGGACAGGATATGAAAGATCGCCTGGACGAACGCCTTGGCATCCTGAAAGCCTACGAACGCATTCATAAAGACGCCGGCGCAGACGCGAAAGCCACTGCCGAAGCCGACAAGATTGCGATCGTTGAAAAAGCGCTCGCTGCTCTGAAATAACAGACCATCAACAGGTTCATCCTGAAGAATACCTTGTTCAGAAAATGCCGTTCTGGCAGATCCTGAACGCTTTCATCCCATGGATGGAAGGACGACCGGCAAAACCGGCATGATAATGAGCTCGTTTGTGCTCATTGGGAGAATACAATCATGACCAAAGAAGAACTCGTCAGCACACTGAAAGCCGCAGTCGGCGGCACCGCTTATGGTGATTCCCTTGTGGAAGAAGCCGCAGCTACCTATGACGATGCTGACAAGAAATACGGACAGAACATGAAAGACCGTCTCGACGAAAAACTCGGTGTTCTGAAAGCGTATGAGCGCATCCATAAAGATGCAGGTGCAGAAGCTAAAGCTACAGCCGAAGCCGACAAGATCGCTATCGTAGAAAAAGCTCTCGCCGCTCTGAAGTAAGAGTACCGGCCTATACCGATAAAAAAGATCGTTTGATCCAGGAGATAAAAATCATGACTAAATCCGAATTCGAAGCAAAACTGAATGCCGCTGTAGGCGGAACTGCATATGGTGACGAAATCGTAAAAGACCTCGTTGATCATTTCGACGAAACTGGCAAATACGCACAGACTGCCAAAGATCGTCTGGATGACAGAATGGGATCCCTCAAAGGCTGGGCTAAACGTCATGCTGACGAAGGCGACGCTGCTGCCGCAAAAGCAGAAGAAGCCAAGATTGCTATTGTAGAAAAAGCACTGGCTGCTATTGAATAAGCGCAAGCCAATCCAAAACCGAATAAAAGACCCTTACGGGGCATGGACAATGTCCATGCCCCGTTTCTGACTTTTTAAATATAACGGCCGGGCTGTCTTTCCTCTGGACAGGATCACAGGACACCTGTCCGAAAAAGGAACCGACAGAATGCGGGCCGGGAAAGGGGAGTGTCCATCGTGTACGATGAGCTGGAACTCCAGGAATTTCACGCCCTGGCGCCTGTCGTATCGGATACAAGCACCACGCTCATTCTCATGTCGATGCCAAGCGTCGATTCCGAGCGGGAACAGTTTTATTTTGCGGACACCAGCAATCGCTTCTGGCCGCTGATGTCCACGCTTTATCACATGCCAGCCAAAACCAGGCAGGAGCGCCTCGATCTGCTTGCGAAAAATCACATCGCGCTGTGGTCGGTCATTCAGTCGTGCCTGCGCCACGAAAGCCGGGAAGATACGATGCAGGATATTGTTCTCAATGATGTCCATGCCTTTTTGAAACAGTATCCGAAAATCAGTCGGATCGTCTGCATCAGCCACGATACGTACCGGCTTTTGCAGGAAGCCGATGCACAGGCTGCTGCCATGGCTTACGAAGTGCCGTCGCCCTCGGCTGCCGATCTCTGGTACGATTCGACCGAAAAGCTGATGGCGGCCTATGCCAGAGCGCTTGGTCTTCGCTAGACAGGCTATAAACAAAGACTGGAATCCGTCAAAAACAAAAGTTCAGACGGGATCCGATCAAAGATCTGACGATAAAATCCGGCAAAGCGCCGGATTTTTTTATGGGGAAACAAATGGTCAGAACCGCGCAGACCAAGCGTGTCCTATACAATGAAACAGAACGGAAATCGACAGCGAAGAGTTCAGGATTTTTGATTCCAATTTACGATAAGGAGATTCACTATGGAAAAACTGTACTGGGCCAAAGTCAGAGAAGATGCCCAGATCCCGTCAAAGCGGCAGGAAGATGCCGGATACGATTTGTATCCGTGTTTTGAAGAAGACTTTATGCGCATTGATCCGCTCCACACGGTTCTGATTCCGCTTGGAGTGGCTTCGGCTTTTGATGACAATTATGTTTTATTCCTCAAGGAACGGGGAAGTACCGGAGTGAAAGGCATGTCCGTTCGCGCCGGTGTCATAGATTCCGGCTATCGCGGGGAATATATGGTACCGATCACCAATGTGAACGATCGCCCGCTGCTCATTATCAAAAAAGCGGCTCTGTCGGCGATGAGCGAAGACGAAAAAGCCGGCTTTATCCTGTATCCGTACGAAAAGGCGTGCGCGCAGGGTGTCCTCCTCGTCATTCCAGAGCTGGAAACGCAGGAGATTTCTCTTCAAGAACTGCAGGCCATTCCGTCTTTGCGCCAGGCTGGGCGCCTGGGAAGCAGCGGAAAGTAGACACGAAGAAACAATCAAAGACGCTAATCCAGGGAGAAAAAACTCGAATTGAGAGGAAAGAGAGAAGAGCAATGATTATTTTCGGAACTGATTTTGATGACACGCTGTATTTTCATCATCAGGGCGGCGTTCGAGAAGAAGACGCGAAAGCCATTCGCCGCTTTCAGGCAGCGGGAAACCAGTTTGGACTGGTAACCGGCCGTGCCCGGACGATGAGAGGGCTGCTCGAAGATATGAGCGAGCATAAAGTGGATTTTGATTTCTGGATTTTTTCCAATGGAGCTCAGGTGTGCGATCGCTCCAGTCGGATTTTGTACCAGCGTTTTCTGGATCCCGCTTTTGTGCGGGAAGCGGTCGAAGACATGCCGGATGTCGGCTTCATTTTCCATGGAGAAAATGAACTGATTCGTACGCCGAAGAAAAATTATCCAGATTTTCCAACGCGCATTGTCCGTTCGGCTTCCGAATTTGATCCCTCACGCATTCTGGCCATTTCTTTTTCCCATATAACTCCAGAAGGCGCTCAGCTCTTAAAAGAAACCCAGAAGCGAGACGATGTCATCGCGGTGGCGAACTCGCGATTTGCGGATTTCAATCCCGTGGGCGTAACGAAAGGAACGGCCTTAAAAGCACTCGCTGCACAGATCGGAAAACCCGGGGATTTTACAGCGGCCATCGGCGATTCCTTCAACGATCTGAGCATGCTGGAAGAAGCGGATGTATCCTTTACGTTTCCAGACAGTCCAAAGGAAGTTCAGGAAGCGGCAACGCATATCGTAAGCGGCATTGCCGAAGCAGTGGACATTCTGCTTCGTCTGCAAAACAATCCGCACGCCGAGTCCAGATAGCCAGTAACTGCCCGGCCAGCGCAGTTTGGAAGTCCAGCACGCAAGCTGGCGATATGCAAAGCAAAAACAGAAACAGGAACGAAATAAAACGCCCAGAGCGTCCGCTTCTCCTTCTGCAGAAAGGAAAGCCGGAACTCTGGGCGTTTCATTTTATATAAGGGGGATTTGTAAGACAGGAGATTCTTGATGAAGTCAGGAAATCCTAGTCGGCAACCGGCTCGAGCCATTCGGTTGAGCAGTCTGTTCCTGGAATTTCAAAGGCAAGGTGAGAGAACCAGGAATCGTTGGCAGCACCATGCCAGTGCTTAACGCTGGCGGGGATTTCGATGATGGTTCCCGGTGTCATTTCTACGGGATCTTTGCCCCATTCCTGATACCAGCCTCTTCCGCCGACGCAGATCAGAACCTGACCGCCGCCGGTTTTCGCGTGGTGAACATGCCAGTGGTTTTTGCATCCCGGTTCAAAGGTAACGTTGGAAATCGGAAGCGGTCCGCCGGAAACGGGAGCCAGCCAGCTGCGGCCGTCAAAATACTGCGCATAGGCATCGTTTGGCTTTCCAACCGGGAAGAAGATGGTCTTCGCGTAAGCCGCCAGTGCGGCATCTTTGCTGGAATCCCTGGCTTCGGGTTCGTCGTTCCAGATCGCTTTGGCGTGGTTGAATACGGCCCAGGCTACCGGCCAGCCGGCATAGAAGCCGCCCTGGGTAATCAGCGCGGAAATTTCTTCTTTTGTTACGCCGTTTTCTTTTGCGAAGCCGAGATGGTGATCCAGAGAAGCGTCGCAGAGACCGCGTCCCATGAAGATGGAGATGACGATCATGCTGCGTGTTTTGGGAGGAAGGGGCGGGTCGTTCCAGACCTCTCCAAAGAGAATGTCATCGTTATAGCGGGCAAAGTCCGGTGCAAATTCGCCAAGGGCATTGCGGCCCGCAGTCTGTACAATTTTAGCCATGATAAAGTCCTTTCCTGAACGGATTCATTAATCGCAAAAACAAGTTCACAAATACAAGTTCACAAAACAGGGTCGATCAAAATCGAGACTCAGGCATGGAATCGAAAATTGGATTTCGTATCGATGCGTTTACGCATACAGAGAGCGCCTCTTTGCTAGTTCAGGCTTTCGATCCACGCATTCAGCTGGGCGTCTGTCGTCTGCGGCGTGATGCGCAGGCCCTGTTTCCAGTCAATTTTCGGGAAGTTGCGCTCCAGCTGGCTTTCTACGCCTTCCATGCCGGATCCGCCGGATGTAATAAAGGGAGCCACTTTCATTCCCGCTGTATCCACCTTGCTCAGGAAGGTGTTGATGATGGAAGGAGCCTGATACCACCATACGGGGAATCCGATCAGCAGCGTATCGCAATCCAGATGGTCTGGAAGCGTCTTGACGTCTACGGGTGCCATCGGTTTTTTCATCTCGAGCGTGGAACGGCTCGTTTTATTCGTCCAGTCGAGATCGCTGGCGGTGTACGGAACGGCCGGTTCGATTTCAAAAACCGGCGAATTCGTCAGATCGCCTAGCCGTCTGGCCGCTTTGGCGGTAATGCCGCTGGCAGAGAAATAAACAATTTGAATGTTCATTGCATACCTCCAGAGAACAGATCGGATTGGACATTCTGTCCCATGTCCGCATTCGATGTACTTCTGTTCTTTCTGACTTCAGTATTATCCTGCCCTCACCTTATGTCAATATAAATGAATACCTATCTTTATATTCGAATATTGCATTAGCATTATAGATAATCTGCAGTTTAAAAGGCCAATAGAAAAGCCGCCATTTGGATCGATGGCGGCTTTTATGAACGATGCAGAAAAAGAACAGAAACAGATCCATTTGACAGAGCAAAGGAAGACGAAGTCTTCACTCAGCGGGACGAATCTTCGCTGCATTCGGTCTGTGAAGGACACGAACACGTTACGCCTTCGCTGGTAAGATATGTCAGAAACTTATCCATTAAAGGCGGCTGCGGAAAGCGTTCCTTCCAGGCAATGGTCAGACAGGAAGACATCGCCGGCGAAAGCGGAAGAACTTTCAGGTCCGGATGATTGTAGGCGGGCACATTGGCAATGCTTAAACCAATGCCAATGCCGTTGCGGACCATGAGAGCGCATGTGGAAGACAGCGAGGAACTGCCCGCATAGCGGATGCAGCGTTCGGTTTTGTGAAGCCAGGAAAGAATCTGGGTTCGGATTTCCTGGCGATACGGCAGAATCAGGGGCTGGCCGGCAAGATCTTCCGGCGTGATGACTTCCTTTTCGCAGAGCGGATCATCGCTTTTCAGAATTGCACCCCAGCTTTCCCGCTGTTTCCAGCAGAGCGTTTTGTACCCGTCCAGACATGTAGGAAGCATGAAGAGTCCAAGATCGGCCAGACCGTGGTCGATCATTTCGCGGATCGTCGTTCCGTTGCCGGTCACAAACTGAAGACGTACGCCGGGATACAGTTTCTGGAAGCGCGCGGCGATCTGAATGAGTTCATCGGTTGCCGCAAATTCGCCGCAGCCGATGATCAGTTCGCCCGCGATCGGGTCATCAAAAGACTGAAGTTCTTTCATCGTCCGTTTTTCCAGATCCAGCATTTCCTGGGCGCGGCGCGCGAACATCAGACCTTCCCGGGTCAGATGCAGAGACTTCGCCTGCCGCTCAAAAAGCGGGGCGCCAAGATCTTCTTCCAGCTTCTGGATCTGGCGGCTTAATGTCGGCTGGGTCAGATTCAGGACTTTGGCCGCTTTGTTCATGCTGCCGGCTTCAATAATGGATAAAAAATACTGACACGCTTTGAGATCCATACACTCACCTGAACCCTTTCTCTGTTTATGCTGCTGGCTGCGGAACCGTCAAAAAACGGTATCCGGATCAGATACATGTTAACAAAAAATGAAGGAATCACATATGAAGTGCCGAAGAACAGCGTATCCATGAGCACCCCTTTTGCCCCAAATCTGAACAGATTGATCAAAATAACCAGAAAGTCCAGAACGACTCTCGCTTTGTCCAAATTGCAATCCAGTCAGGCACCAGAAAACAGGAAGGTCGGCATGCGCACCGGAAAGGTTCGCCAGCCTGTCAAAGGAAACAGAGCGGCGCGACATTCGAAAGCGGCAAAAAAGAAGGCCAGACCGAAAGGCAGAGCAGGGATGGCAAAAGTGCATAAAAAAAACTGACCTGAGTATTCTCAGGTCAGGAACTGTTCTGGTTGCGGGAGAAGGATTTGAACCAACGACCTCCGGGTTATGAGCCCGACGAGC
>NZ_JBKXLD010000020.1:0-26185 GCF_047010065.1 Allobaculum sp. | reverse complement strand
GAATCTTTCCGTAATGACGTTTGGCTTTGCCTCGTCTTCCATGAACCGCCGTATTTTCAATGCGCGTCTGGAAAACGCGTCGTCCAAGCCCCTGTTTGCGCGCGCCTGGAGATCGAATCGCGTTGCCGTTCCGGCCACTGCGTTTTACGAATGGACACCGGATAAGGAAAAAATCACCTTTGATGAACCCGGGCGCGTTCTGTATCTGGCCGCACTGGCCCTCGATGATCAGTTCATCATTCTCACACAGGATGCCAATGAAAGCGTGGCACCCTATCACCATCGCATGCCGGTCATTCTGCAGGAAGATCAGGTGCCCGCCTGGGTCCTCGATTCCGCACAAAGCGCCATTCTGGGCCAGAACGCTTCGCCCGCTCTGCATGCAATTCTTCCAGAAGAGCCGCTTACGCTTTTTTAAATTTTCTCGTTTAGAACATTCTGACGCCGCAGACCGGCGTCTTTTTTGAACCGCTTTTCAACCGATCTTTTCAGCCGCTTCTTTCAACCGTTCTTACCCCAGGAAAAGAATCGTTTCATCTTTCCTTAATCCCGGTCTGGAAGGATAAGAGCGGCAGCTGCTCTCCGGAAAAAGAAAAAGAGATCCGGTCGCGCTGGCAAAACCTTCCGCCAGAACTCCAGATCTCAAACCATTCCGACTGTATGGACGCACCGATCGGCTTGAAAACGGATGATTCGAAACTCAGCCGGTATAGGCGTCCTGGGCGCGGTTGGAAAAGTCCTGCTTTTCCAGCCATTCTTTTTCTTCTTCTGTTTCCGGAATATCGATCCGTTCAATCTTGAAAATCACCGGCCGCGTGCCGTCGTTGCAGCAGGCGATCATCATCCGCTCATCGTTCGTCCATTTATACATGATCGATCCGCCCTGCAAAGCCGCGGAAATGTAGCGGTTGATGGCATCCCACGCTTCTCCGCAAAACCTGCCGTTCATGAGATGGTAAAAATCGTCCTGTTTTTCCGTCCGCTTGAGAACAAACGTATCGCCGGGCTTAAAAAACGGACACGGTCCGGACTTTGGATTGGCCAGATACTGCTGCTGAAGCTCTGGAAACACTTTGGTTTCCAGTACGGTCACTTTACATTCGTGCTGCATCTGCGCACCTCCTTTTTTCTTCTATTATCTTCTCGTATTCTGACGGTACTGTCGCCTTTTTGGCAGAAGGTCTGCCGCCTGCATGCTCTGCAATCTGGGCCGGTCTTTCCCTGCTCTGCCGGTTCTGCAATTCGGTATACAATAAGGGACGCAGGTACTCCAGACGATTTGAAAACAACGATTTGATTTTTCGCCGTTCTGGATACCGTTTAAAGAAGGACTCTCGTTATGAATGAAAAACTGATTAAAGAACGTCTGAACGATCCAAAGGTCACGCTCGTTGCGGTGACGAAAAAGCATTCCAAAGAAGAAGTCGATGAACTGTACCGTCTCGGGGTTCGCACGTTCGGCGAAAACCGCGTACAGGAATTTCTTGAAAAATACGATCCGAACTATACCTGGCACATCATTGGCCATCTGCAGACGAACAAAGTGAAATACGTTGTCGGCAAAGTCGCCATGATCGAATCCGTGGATTCGAAAAAGCTGGCCGCGCAGATTGAAAAGGAAGCCGCCAAGCAGAATCTGGTCCAGGACATTCTGATCGAAGTGAAAGTGTCGAAAACGGATGAAACCAAAACCGGCCTTCCGCCCGAAGAACTGGACGATCTGCTCGCGTACTGCGATACGATTGAGCACGTTCGCGTACGCGGTCTGATGACGATCGCCTCGCTCAATCAGCCCGAGGAAGTCAACCGGGAAGAGTTCACGCTGCTTCATTCCCTGTTTGAAAAACATAAGGCAAACCGCCCCGATTTTGAGTATCTGTCCATGGGCATGAGCCATGACTACAAGCTGGCTATCGCCTGCGGAAGCAATATGGTCCGCATTGGAACGGCCCTTTTTGAGAACGCCTGATCACGGCGTTCTTTTCTGTGAACGCACGTCTCTGATTTTATAAAATGTCTATCATCCTTTACGTATCGGTTTTTTCCAATTCTGGTAAATTTTGTTTTCAAATCGGAATCTGTCGGACGATGTGATAGAATTACGTATCGCGCGGCGGACGTCGACGGACGCCATCCATTGATATCCGCCATGAATAACGATCGTCTGCGCAAAGACCGGGAAAGGAGGAAGGCCGTATGGCAAAACAGAAACTGAAACTCAAACGTTCCGCGGCCGCCGTCCTGTACGGACTCGGTCTGCTTGCGGTAACGACCGCTTTATACGCGCTGTTCCCTTCCGCCTTTGAAAACGGCAAGAATGCACAGACGTCTTTCACAACTGCCGCCCTCGCCCAGAGTCCGCAAAACGCAGACGCGGCTTCTTCCAGTTCCTCGAGCGATCGTTCGAGCGCTCAGGCGTTGGAAGGTTTATCCTCTGCAGAGACGGAAGTCTCCGCTTCATCGGATTCTGCCGATGCGGCTTCGACGCAGACGGGAAGCGAAACGAGCGAGACCCTCGAAGAAACCGCCAGAAAAGCGGCCGCTTCTTCCAAAGACGATTACGGCTTTGCGATTCGTGAAGCCGACGGTCAGAATGCGAAAACCATTCTGATTGACGCCGGTCACGGCGGATCGGATCTTGGCGACGGCGCCAAAGACGGCAGTCAGGAAAAAAATATCGTTCTCGACTACGCGAAAAAGCTCAAAGCCCATCTTGAAAAGCAGAATCCCGATCTTCACGTTGTCCTCACCCGTGAAGACGATACCCGTTTAGGCAGCAACGACTGGAACGATACGGCCGCCCGCATCCAGAAGCAGGAAGACGTGCAGGCCGATTACGTAATTTCTCTGCATGCGCACGCCAGCGATGACCCTTCCGCCAGCGGCTTTCAGATCATCCTCAACGATGACGATGACATGGCTAAGGATCTCGCCAGCCGGATCGTCGAAAACTTCGCGACGGTTTCCTGGCTCCCCGATCGCGGTATTGTCTTTACCCGCGACTATCCCCTGCAGATGATTTCCATGTCCAATGCGCACGCGATTGAACTCGATCTCGGACTGTTAAGCTCGGATACCGATCTTTCGTATCTTAAGGATTCCGCCCGCCTGGAACAGTCCGCCGCAGCAGCCGCTGCTGCCATTTCCGATACGATTCTCTACAACCCGGGCGCACCGGGCTACGCATCCAGACAGAAGCAGAATGCGGCCTCTCGATCCTGAACCCGACAGGATCGGTGATCAATTTTTGTTTTTTCCTGTCTTTCATCTTTTCTTTTGAACTCTTCAGAATCCCGCTTCCTGCGCGGATTTCTGTCTTTTGATTTTTAAAGGAGGTATACATGCCATCCCCTTCCCCAAAAAAGCAGCGCAAAGGCAAAAATAAGGCCGCGCATGCTGGACTGTATTTCGCGCTCCTGCTCTGCCTTTCCATCGTTCTTTATTCCACGCTGTTTACCCGGGCCTATTCCCCCGTCCAGCAGCCTCCTGAACCGAAAACTTCCAAGACTTCCCAGTCGCAGACATCCAGCACCCAGACGTCGGTCGCGTCGACCGAACCGACCCCGCCGACGTATAAAACGTATCCGGATACCGGAGAAAAAGTGGCTACCGTTCTCATCGATGCCGGTCATGGCGGCGTAGACGGCGGCAAAACGACCGATAACGGCACGCTGGAAAAAGATCTGAACCTGGCGATCGCCATGAAAATGGGTCAGTATCTCGAACAGCTGAATCCTCAGATCGAAGTTAAATACATCCGTCAGGACGACAATGTGTTCTGGGGCGATGTCGAATCCGATGACCTCAATTACCGTCTTGCCCAGCAATGGGAACAGGACGCGGATTATTACATCTCCCTTCACTGCAATTCCTTTGCGGATCCTTCCGTCGAAGGCACGATCTTCTTCATCAACCCCGACGACTCGATTACCCGCGCGCTGACGGATAAAATGCACGAATATCTCAGCGCGATCGGCTGGGCGCAGAACTACCAGACGATCGACGATCAGCTTTTGCAGCTGGTGACCATGTCCGATATTCATTCGATGCTGATCGAGCTGGCGTACATGTCCAATCCGGACGATCTTGCCAAGCTCAACAGCGAAGAAAAGCAGGACGAAGTGGCCGAAGCGCTCGCCGCTGCCGTTTCGGATTACATCATGGAAAATCCGGACGCCCCGCAGTACCAGAACCAGCGCTACCATCACGGTCAGCTCATTGAAAAAAAGGATTCTGCCAGCTCTTCTTCCGCCGCGGCTCAGTAAACCGTTCTGCTTCTGATCTTTCCGTCTTTCCATCTTGTCTTTTCCAGACTCTGTCCGCTCGACAGAGTCTGTTTTTTTCTGGCATCCGATTGGATTGGATCGATCCAATCTGCTGCTCTTCGATTAGACTAAACTAACAATCAAAGAAAGGAGAGTCTGGATATGAAAAAACTTGTGCTGCTTCGCCATGGCGAAAGCGAATGGAACCGGAAAAACCGCTTTACCGGATGGACGGATGTGGATCTGTCCGAAAAAGGGCATGAAGAGGCAAAAGAAGCCGGCCGTCTGCTCAAAGAGGAAGGCATCGTTCTCGACCGGGCCTACACCTCGTATTTGAAACGGGCCATTCACACGCTCAATCACGTGCTCGATGAACTGGATGAAAACTATATTCCCGTCGAAAAGACGTGGAAACTCAACGAACGGCATTATGGGGCACTCCAGGGACTGAACAAAGCCGGCACCGCCCGCAAATACGGAGACGAACAGGTTCTCATATGGCGGCGTTCTTTTGACGGGCTGCCGCCCGTTCTGGATCCAGAAGATCCAAGAGCGCCGCAAAACCAGCCCCACTACGCCAAAATCCCGGCCGATGAACTGCCGCTGGCTGAATCGCTCAAGACGACCATTGAACGCGTCGTTCCGTACTATCTGGAACATATTGAACCGAAAATTCGCGACGGAGAGACCGTCATCATAGCCGCCCATGGCAATTCCCTTCGCGCGCTCGTGAAGTATCTGGACGGAATCGGCGATGAAGAAATCGTCAAGCTAAACATTCCGACCGGCGTACCGCTCGTCTATGAATTCGACGACGATATGAACGTCCTGCGCCATTACTATCTGGGCGACGCGAAACAAATCAAAGCCAAAATGCAGGCGGTAGCCAATCAGGGAAAAGCGCACTGATTTTCGGTCGGATTCCGCTTTGGAATCCGACCATGAAAAAAAGACCATTTGTATGATATATAAAGTTCAGATGGTCTTTTTATTCTTGGAAAAATACGCTTAATCGCCAGTCGGATTATTTCTGCTTTTTCCGATCCGTTTCGCCGGATTTTTCCTGGGAAGGTTCGGGTTTGGCTTCTTCTTTTGAAGCGCTCTTTTCTTCGGTCTGCGCGTTGGGATCCTGAATCATGAGCATGACTTCTTCGATTCGGTTTTTGTGCAGGGACGTTACGCGGACACTGAGTCCGTCATCAAGCTGGACGAGTTCGCCAAGCGTCGGGAAACGGCCGAGCTTTTCAATGAGCAGGCCGCCGATCGAATCGTAGTCTTCACTGTCCAGATGCAGCGACAGCGCATCGTTAAGATCGTGCAGGGAAAGATAGCCGCGCACTTTGTAGCGGCCAGGACCGACCTGAATGATGTTTTCATTTTCCGAAGCGTCGAATTCGTCCTGCACTTCGCCGACGATTTCCTCAATGATGTCTTCGACCGTCAGAATGCCGGCCAGTTCGCCGTACTCGTCGAGCACGATCGTCATGTTGTACTGGTCTTTCTGCATTTCTTCAAGAAGCTCGTTAATGCCCTTGTTTTCAATCGTGAAATACGGCTTGCGAAGCATTTTCTTGAGATCAAACGGTTCATCGGGATCGTGGAAAATAAGATCTTTCATGTTGAGGATGCCGATAATGTTGTCCGGATTGTCCTCATACACCGGGATTCGCGTAAAGTGGTCGCGATCGTAAATCTGCTTGAGCTCCTGGCTGGTGATGCTCGAAGGAACGGACGTCACATGGACGCGGGGGACCATGATTTCGCGCGCCTTGGCATCAGTAAACTCAAACACGTTGCGGATCATATCGCGCTCGTCTGCTTCAATAACGCCTTCTTCATGCGATACATCCAGAATGGTGTGGAGTTCGCTTTCGGTAATCTGGGCGTTTTTCTGACTGCCCTTTACGCCGAACATGCGCAGGATCAGACCGGAGAAAATGTTGATGAACCAGATGACCGGCGTGAGAATCTGCATGAGAAAGCGGATAATCGGCGCGTACATCAGCGCGAACTTTTCCGAGCTGATCGTCGCCAGCGTTTTCGGGGTGATCTCGCCAAAGACCAGGATCAGAAACGTGATCAGAAAGGTCGCGATCGACACGGCGTAGCCGCCGAATCGATAGGCGATCATGGACGACAGAGAGGCCAGGAACGTATTGACGAGGTTGTTTCCGATCAGAATTGCCGACAGCATTTTCGGCTCGTTTTCAAAAATCTGAAGCAGTATTTTCGCCCGTCGGTTGCCCTGATCCGCAAGCGTACGGATGCGGATGCGTGAAACAGCGACTAGCGAGGTTTCCGCCGAGGAGAAAAAAGCGGACAGAAGCAGGAGAACAACTAGCAGAATAATTTGGATTGTCAGTTCGTTCATTCAGTTTTAGGTTTCCTTTCCTTCCTTTGGGGAAGTCATTTTTTATCTGGGGATGAAGCAAAGAAGATGAAACGATTGTATTGGTTTGATCTTGTTTTTTGAATTTACTTTTTTGTGCGTTTGCCTGTTTATGGCCATGCACACGTACGATCTCTCAGACCGGGAAATCCATGGATAATCGGATTTACTCGCCCATCGAAGCGGCAGGTTCTTTTTCTGCCTTCGGGAGCGCCTTTTTCTGCAGATCGCTGACGCAGCGCGACGCCATGAGAATGCCGGCGGTTGACGGTACAAAAATCGAAGAAGGCAGCGGTTCGCCTTCTGGCATGGCCATCGGAATTTCCTTCGAGCAGACGGTCATGATCTTGCCGCGAATCCGGCTCTTGCGCTTCCACAGGCGAAGAATTTTCGCCATGGGATCGCCGGCCGTCTTTTCCAGTTCCACGAGTTCCACTTTGGACGGGTCAAGACGTCTGGCCATGCCCATGCTGGAAATGAGCGGAATTTTTTCGCGCAGGCAGAAACGGATCAGGTCCTTTTTGGAGCCGATGGAATCAATGCAGTCGAGCACATAGTCCGGGTTCTGTTCGAGGAGCTGTTCGTCCATGTTTTCGTCGTACCAGCCAGTAAAGAGAACGACCTCGCAGCCCGGATTGATCTGCGCGATCCGCGCTTTCCAGACGTCGGTCTTATACTGGCCGATCGTGCTTTGCAGGGCGCAGAGCTGGCGGTTGATGTTCGTTTCTTCCACTACGTCCTTATCGATGAGCACAAGTCTGCCCACGCCGCTGCGCGCGAGCGATTCAATCGCAAAGGAACCGACTCCGCCGCATCCGGCGACGATCACGCAGGCGTTTTTCAGGGCGTCCAGCCCTTCTTTTCCGTAAAGCAGGGATGCCCGCTTAAATGGATTTGTCTTTTCCATACCAGTCCTCCAGCGCATCGAAGATTGCCTGCTTATTGGCCGGATCAAACCAGTGCACCGGCATCTGGTGATTAAACCAGGTCATCTGCCGTCTCGCGTACTGCCGCGTATGCACCTTGATCTGCTCTCGAATGGACTGAAGCATCGTTTCGCTTTCCGCTTCGGTCAGCTTTTTTGTACTCTGTCCGTTTTCATCGTCTTCCAGACGCTTGAGCCACGGCGCAAATTCCTTGTACCCGATGGCCTGAAAGCTGTTATACGTGCGGCTTTTCTCGGAAAGAAAGAGTGCACGTACTTCGTCTGCAAGTCCGGCATCAAACATCTGATCGACGCGGCGGTCGATGCGTTCAATTTCCAGGGCGCGGTCCGCTTTGAGACCGACCATATATACATCATAAATCGGCTCATGTTTCTGCCCGTTTTCACGCATGGATTTTGTTTTTCCCGAGCGGGCCATGAAAGCGGCGCGAAGCAGACGCTTGCGATTGTTGATGTGAATTTTTTCCAGGGCCTGCGGATCGATTTCCTGCAAAAGCGCGTACAGTTCTTCGTTCGTTTTCGTCTCGAGCTCAGCCGTCAGTTTCTGATCTTCTTCGCTTTCCGATTCGTCTTCAAATTCGTAGTCGTAAAGCGCGGCTTTGACGTACAGTCCCGTTCCCCCGCAAAGAATCGGCACTTTGCCTTTTGCGCAGATTTCTTCAATTTTCTGACGGCAGAGCGTCTGGAACTTGCGGACATTCCAGGGCGTATCGATGTCTTCGATATCGATCAGAGAATGGGGAATGCCTTCCATTTCCTGAGGCGTAATTTTTGCGGTGCCGATATCCATGCCTTTGTACACCTGCATCGAATCCGCCGAAATGATTTCTCCATTGAGCCGTCGGGCCGCTTCAATCGCAATGGAGCTTTTTCCGGAAGCCGTCGGTCCGACGATTGCGATCACCTTATGCACGTTCAAACTCCCTGGCCAGCTGCTTCAGTGTCAGCCGGATAATCGTCGGGCGGCCATGCGGGCAATGATACGGCTGGCGGCAGTGTTTCATGTCTTCAATGACTTTTTTCATTTCCTCCATCGAAAGCCGGTGGTTAAAGCGGATGGAAGAATGGCAGGCGATCGTCGCGATCATATGACGACGGAGTTCCTGCATGTTCACATCCTTGTGGGAGGCAAACCAGACGAGCAGATCATCGACAAATTTTTCCGCGTTCATGTTCGTCATCCAGCCCGGAATTTCGCGCAGAACCAGGGACCTATTGAGCACGTCGAAGTGCAGTCCGTAACGGCCGACGCTTTCGTTGAGCGTATCGACCATTGCGATCAGCGACGCCGGAACGGTTTTGGAAATGGGAAGAATCAGCGGCTGCATGTAGGGAAAAGGCTGTTCAAAGGAGTCGGCAATCTTTTCAAAGTTGGCGCGCTCCTGGGCCGCATGCTGGTCGATAATGACGAGTCCTTCGTCGTCTTCGCAGACGATGTAGGAATCCTTAAGCTGGCCGATAATGCGCAGCGTATCCAGATAGCCAATGCCGCGGGCGTCCTGACGGGCTGCCCATTCGGCAGGATCCGCAGTTCCCTGCGGATAGTCAGGCGTCGTACGCTCCTGCACAGGACGGCCTGAAGCCGCACTTTCTTCCGGACGATTGGCAGAGGCGTTTTCGGCTCTTTCCTCCCCAGAATTCAAAAGTGTTTTTTCACCAGCAGAGACCGAAGTCTGTGAAACGGGATTTTGCACAGGAGAAAGATCTTTTCCGGCTGGATTCTGGGGATTCACCGGAGCGGTCTGAGCGGGCGTGTCGCTGGCGGTCAGATCGGAAAGTTTTTTCTGCGCCTGATTGAGAAAGGACGAATTGAGAAAGGCAAGCTCTGCATCTGCCGATGCTTTGGTGCCGGAGCGCTGCGGGGCTTCTTCTCTGGAAGCTGCCGTGGCGGCTGATTGGCCCTTTGAATCGGTGCGCGGCGGAACCGCTCCGGCCGGATAGCCAAACGGTGCGGAAGGCTTTCGATCCATACGGGGCGCACCGGATCCGGCGGGATACGCAGATGCAGCCGGCTTTCCGTAGTCGCGCACGCGGTTTTCCTGGACTACCATCGTTCCGGGAAGGGGCTCCATGGAATACGTTTCCTTTTGGTGCACAGCCGGATTCTGAATCTCGGGCGCCTGAATTTTTTCTTCAAACAGCGACTGAATCGTCGTTTTGATCAGATCAGCCAGATATTCTTCCTTGGAAATCCGCACTTCCAGCTTGTTTGGATGCACGTTGACATCGACGAGCTGAAAATCCGTTTCGATATTCAGGAAGCAGACCGGATAGCGCTCCCTGGGCAGGAATTCGCGATAGCCTTCGACAATCGCGTTGACAATCGGCCAGGAACGAATCGTACGGCCGTTCAGGCAAAGGTAAATATAGGATTTGGACGCACGGTTGACGGACGGCTGGAGCGCGTAGCCGCTGATTTTGAAGTCGGGACTGGATGCTTCAAACGCTTCGGCTTTGCTGGCAGCGTCGCGGCCAAACATCTGAAAGAGAATTTCAAGACGGTTGGATTTGCCGGTCGTCTGAAAAATCAGACGATTGTCATGGCGCAGCGTAAAGCGGACTTCCGGATGGGCGAGCGCGATTTTATTGACCGCATCCGCAATGACCGCGAATTCATAGTTCGGCTTTTTCAAATATTTAAAACGGGCTGGCGTATGCAAAAACAGACCGCGCACTTCGATTCGCGTTCCCTGGGGTACGTCCGCGTGTTCATGCAAAATCAGTTCGCCGTAGTCAAAGACAATGCGCGTACCGCCATGGACATCGGCGGTCGTCATGCTGACGCGGGCAACCGAAGCGATCGAAGGGAGCGCCTCGCCGCGAAAGCCCATAGTGGAGATGGAAAACAGTTCATCTTCGCTCTGGATCTTGGACGTGGCATGTCTCTCAAACGCCATGCGGGCATCATCAAAGCTCATGCCGCAGCCGTTATCGGTCACGATGACGCCATCGATGCCGCCCTGGAAGACTTCAATATCAATGGAGTCCGCACCGGCATCGAGCGCGTTTTCCACGCATTCCTTGACGATATTCACCGGCCGGTCGACGACTTCGCCAGCCGCAATCATATTGGTCAGCTGCTCATCGAGTACATGAATAATTCCCATGTCCCTTCCCTCCTTCTCGGGTTTCTGTCTGTATTTCTATTGGTTTCGATTTATAAAATCGTGTGTTTCTCCATTTCAGGTAAAAAAGCAGCCGGTCCGGAATCGCAGACCGGCTTGCGTAAATTGTAAGGCCAGAACAGCGGATCAAATTTCCCTGTCTGAAGCGGAAAATTGGAAATCAGCTCAGCTTGTCGGCTTCCTGCTTGAGGCGATACAAAATGTCGAGCGCTTCTTTGGCCGAGAGACTGTCGGGATCGATTTTCTGAATTTTTTCGATCAGCGCCATGCGGTCCAGATCTTCCGGATCCATCACAAAGAGACTGGATGGAATATTGGAGGCCGGCGAATCGGCTTCAAATTCGTGGAGCAGATCGTCCGCCCGGTTGATGACAATTTTCGGCAGACCGGCCAGCTTCGCGACATGAATACCATAGGATTTGTCCGCTTTGCCCTCGACAATGCGGTACAGGAATTCGATTTTGCCTTTGTTTTCGCGCACGTCAACGTGGACATTGCGCAGATTATCGATCGTTTCTTCGAGTTCCGTCAGTTCGTGATAATGGGTGGAAAACAGCGTTTTCGCGCCGATGGCGCCGCTGAGATATTCCAGCATCGCCCGGGCAAGCGCCATGCCATCGTACGTGGCGGTACCGCGGCCGATTTCGTCAAACAGAATCAGCGAGTTTTTCGTGGCGTGGCGCAGTGCGTTATTGGCTTCCATCATTTCCGTCATGAACGTCGACTTGCCCTGAAGCAGGTCGTCGCTGGCGCCAATGCGGGTAAAGATGCGGTCAAAAACCGGCAGCTTGGCTTTTCTGGCCGGAACGAAACTTCCGATCTGCGCCATGATCACAATCAGCGCGTTCTGGCGCAGCCAGGTCGATTTACCGCCCATGTTCGGACCGGTAATCAGGCAGATGTCGCAGTTTTCATCCATAGTCCAGTTGTTGGAGACAAAGGAAGGCATGCGCTCATCGAGAATCGGATGACGGCCCTCGACGATTTCCACGCTGCGCGTCTGGGTAAATTCCGGACGTTCATAGCCTTGCATCGCCGCCAGATCAGCCAGCGAGACGAGAACATCGATCAGACTGAGCGCCTTGGACAGCTGATGCAGATCCGCCAGTCTGGATTTGATCGTTTCCAGCAGGCGGGAAAACAGTTCTTCTTCCAGAACGATTTTCCGCTCCTGCGCGTTCAGAATCTTATCTTCGAGCTGTTTCAGTTCATCAAAGGTAAAACGGGCACTGTTGGCCAGTGTCTGTTTCTGGGTATAGCCAAGATCCGGCGTAATCTGCGAAAGCTGGCTGTTTCGAACTTCGACATAATAGCCGAATACCCGGTTGTAGCCGATTTTCAGATTTTTAATGCCTGTCCGCTCGCGTTCTCTCGCTTCGAGTTCCATTAACGCCTCGTCACTGGACGTGACCAGACGGCGCACCTCATCGAGTTCGGCGTCGTAGCCGTCCGCAATATAGTTGCCGTCCTTGGTGGACAGAGGCGGTTCGGCCACAATGGCGTCCTTGATCTGCATGTAGAGATCCTGACAGTTGTCGACTTCCTGAATCATCGGAAAGCTGTCGAGGCACGAAGCCAGATCGAGAATCGGCGCCGCGTGTTCAAGCGAGGCACTCAGCTGCAAAACGTCTCGAGGCGAAGCGCTGCGATAGCTAATGCGCGCTGCCAGACGTTCGAGGTCGTAAATGAAGGAAAGATGATCCTGTAAAGACGCGCGGATCAGAAACTGATCGAGCAGCGTCTGTACGGCATCCTGACGGGCCGTAATTTCTCCGACCGAAAGGAGCGGGGCTTCAATCCATTCGCGCAGCAGGCGGCCGCCCTGCGCGCTTTTTGTATGATCCATGAATTCCCATAAGGAAGTGGCTTTGGAAGAGGAAGAACTCGAACGGGTCAGTTCGAGATGCATGCGGGTTTCTGAATCGAGAATCATGCAGGCTTCCGGAAAGAGAGGGGTCATCTTCATCAGATGGTCCGCGTGCTGCATGGACGTCGCCTGCAGGTAGCCGGTCAGCAGGGAGAGCGCCTGTTCGATCAGCTTGTCCGGATACGGAATCAGGCTTTCATCAAACGGTGTGAGCGGCGCCGGCGATCCGATGGAAAACGTCAGATCCTCATCGGCTTTCAGCGCGGCCTGCCACGTTTTATCGAGCTTTCGGGAGGCGACGACTTCCTTGACCTGCAGTTCATTGAGAAGGGAGCGAACGGCGGTAATGGATTTTTCCATTTGCGTAAAGCGCAGCTCGCCTGTCGACAGTTCGCAAAGCAGAACGAGAATATGAAGGTGATCGGAAGCGAGAACCGCCAGATAGTTCAGAGAGCGCTTGGAGTTTTCTTCTTCGAGCAGCGTTCCCGGCGTCACAATCTGAATGATTCCACGTTCCACAAGGCCCTTGGCTTCTTTTGGATCTTCGAGCTGTTCGCAGATCGCGACTTTATAGCCCTTTTTTACCAGACGGGTAATATAGGATTTTGCTGCGCGAAACGGCACGCCGCACATCGGTGCCTTTTCCGCGCCGGCGGAGCGTCCGGTTAAAACGAGATCCAGTTCCCGGGAAACCGTTTTGGCAT
This sequence comes from Allobaculum sp., assembly GCF_047010065.1. Taxonomy (NCBI): domain Bacteria; kingdom Bacillati; phylum Bacillota; class Erysipelotrichia; order Erysipelotrichales; family Erysipelotrichaceae; genus Allobaculum; species Allobaculum sp. Next base: position 12,889 of record NZ_JBKXLD010000020.1, on the reverse strand, counting down.
CGTCAAAAAACATTTCATAAAAATCGCCGAGACGATACATCAGGATCGCATCGGGATTTTCTTCTTTGAGCTGCAGGTAATGCTGCATCATGGGGGTATATTTTGATTTATCGATCTTATCCATATTCGTTATCTGTCTTCTCTGTTCCTTGCACTCGAATCATCGACGGCTTTCCTGTCGGTTCTGACCTGGCCGGATGGAAGGATCAGGTCCTTTTCTTTAAAGCGTTCGAGTATTTTTCCATGCGCGAAATGTTTCGCATTCATTTTTAGGTTTCGCGTTTTTGGTCTTTCGCATTATTATAGCAAACCGTACAAGTCCCCCTGCAGGCTCCCACTTCCAGCCCGGTTTTGTCTCTTTTTGGAGGGGCCATGCGATCGGTGCGGGTATGGTATACTGAATCACAACTTAAGGAAGGAGGAGATTTTTTGAAACAGAATATTCAAATTGGAAAACGAACGTTTTCTCTGGATTTCGGCTTTATTTTCATCCTTCTCGTCCTGTTCTTTACGAGCTGCTTTGCACTGTATAACGCCTTCAACCTGATCCGGACCGGATCTGGCGAATCCTATTTGCGCCGGCAGATTCTGTGGTACACAGTCGGGTTTGCGACGATGTATCTGATCACCCGCATTACCAATAAAAAGGTCATGGAATATTTGCCCATGGCTTACAAAATACTGCTTGGCATTCTGTTTTATCTGCTGGCTTCCAAGCTTCTGTTTCGCTTTACCTCGTATTCCCTGCCCTTTGCGAGTGCCGTCAACGGCGCCTATTCCTGGCTCCAGCTGCCGGGCATCGGTTCCTTTCAGGCTTCGGAGTTCATGAAAGTCGTTCTGATTCTGAAAACCTCGCAAATCATATCTTCCTTTCAGGCGGAACATCCAAATCCAACGGTGAAGGATGATATGAAAATGTTCATGGAAATTCTTCACTGGGCTCTGCTTCCGATGATTCTGATTCTTCTCGAACCGGATACCGGCGTCTTCATCATTATCGGCTTCACTCTGCTCGTTCTTCTGCTCTGCTCTGGCATTCGGAAAATGTACATCTGGATCGCGCTGGGCTTTGTAGCCGTTCTTCTTGGCGGCTTTTTCCTGCTTTATTTCTTTAATCCGGATTTCCTTTCCTCGGTCTTCTCTTCCTATCAGATTCGAAGAATTGACGCGTGGCTGTATCCGGAACGCAATATGCTGGGATCGAGCAACCAGCTATATACCGCCCTGCTCTCTTTAGGCTCCGCCGGTCTGACCGGGCATGGTCTGCAGGCTTCCATCATTTCGATTCCGGAAGCGCACACCGACTTTATTTTCGCAGCATTCGGCCAGTGCTTCGGCCTGGCGGGAACGACGTATATCCTGTTCGTCTGCATGTGGCTCGATCTGTACCTTTGCAAAATGGCCTACAATTCCAAAGTGCCGTTTAACCGGCTCGTCATGATTGGCGCGATTGCCATGCTGCTGTATCAGCAGATCCAGAATCTGGGCATGATCGTCGGCCTTGTTCCGATTACCGGCATTACCCTGCCGCTCATTTCCTACGGCGGATCGTCCACGCTTTCCTACTTCATTCTGTTTGGCGTCATTCTCAATATGTCGCCGCGATCGAAGAAGACCATTCGCTTCCGCCGCTATTCCTGGAAGACAATCAGCCAGAAAATTCAGAAAGGAACGCGCCGTTTTATCGACCAACTTCGTCAGCCGGATCCCGAACATCCGCACGCCGCTGAAAAAGATCGAAAGAACCGTAACGATTCCGATCGCCAACAGCGCCGTTACCGCGCGCATGAATCCGAAATTCGTGTCTGAACTTCTTCATCGGACTGTCCGAATGAACAATTGGAACGAACAGCCGGAATGAATAGCTGAAATGAAAAGCTGAAACAAGAAAAAGAAAGACTGAGAATCTCAGCCGGTCTGCGAAAACCATTTGCAGATCAGAAGAGGTTTCTCAGTCTTTTTAAATACGAATAAGGACGAAGTCTGGCAAATCGGACGCTTTGCACAGAAAGCCGGATTTCTACCCAGTCGATATCGGTGAGTTTGGGCGTTTCGAAATAGTCGCAGCAAAGAATGGATTCTTCCAGCGACTTCCCTTTCAGCGTGACAACCCGGTTTTTATTCATGATGTAAGGAGAGACAAAGGAATGGTGATTGGCATGACTGACGGGCATGATCTGCGTAATTTCCAGAACATCCAGTCCGTTTTCTACAACCGCACCGCCAAGAGAGCGGTTGGCGCCGCTGCTTCCCGCCTGCGTCGATACGCAGATGCCGCAGCTGTTGGTCGTTTCAAAAAACTCTCCGTCGATCAGAACATCAAAGCGAACGGTACTTAAAAAAGAGCCGATTCGAATTTCATTGAGCCCTCGAAAGATGCGCCCATCCGAAAGGCAGGCTTCGATCATCGGATACTTTTCAATGACAGAACCGTTTTGATCGAGTTCGCGCAGATCGGCAAGAAAACTGTCGATCTCATCTTTTGTGTAATCGGTAAAAAAGCCTAATGTACCGGTATGAATGGCGGTAAACAGAAGATGATCAAGCTGTTCCTTATACTTCTGAATCGCGCGCAGGATCGTTCCGTCTCCGCCGATGCAAATGCAAAGATCGGGATGGTCCGCGTCGAGAATCCAGTGGAGATCTTCCAGTATTATCTGTTCAAGATCCGCTTTAAGTTTTCTGGAATACCCGTCAAAACGGGAAAAAACAGTGAACTTCAATTCAATATCTCCTTGGGTTCTTTGATTGTATCATGGTGAAAGGAGGCTCCTTATGTCCGATCAAGAACGAGAACTGAAAGTGCTTTTAACAAAAGAAAATTATGAAAAGCTTTGTACTCTGATTCCCTGCGATGAGCAGAGACTTCAGATCAATACGTATTACGACACACCCGATCAGGCGCTCAAGGCGCGCGGATTTGCCTGCCGAATCCGTGAAACGCAAGGAAAATACAATCTGACGATCAAAAAACCGCTGGACTCCATTACGAAATATGAATATGAAAAGGAAGTCAGCGCGCCGACTGTCAGTGAGCTCGATCCGGTAGATCGCAGCTGGATGCTGGAAAAAATCGGTCTGGGCGATATTGAGCTGCATCCCTTTGTAACTTTTGAAACCATTCGCCGGATTACCCAGCTGGAAAATGCAGAACTTTCTCTGGATGAAACCCATTTTCCAAAGCATACGGATTATGAAATTGAATATGAATACAGAAAAGACCATGATGGGATTTCCGTTTTCAATCAGATTCTTGAAAGAGCTGGTCTCCAGTATGAAAAAAACTGCATGAGCAAGCTCGCCCGTGCAGTTCAGGATTTATTTTAAAGAAAATTTATGTGTCAAACGATAGAAGAAGGATTTCGAATTGTATTCTTCTTCTTTTTTTCTGTAGTCTTCTTTCGTCTTTTCGAGTTCTTCCTTCGATTTTCGAAGATCTTCCATTTCGGATTTCAGCTGCCGCTCGGCTTCTTCTGTTTTCGACTTCGTTTCCTGTAATTTCTGATTTTCAGATTCCAGATCCGAAATTTTTGTTTCATGTTCTTCAATCAGTTTTGCCTGATCATCGAGCATGGTCTTCTGTTCGGAAATCGTATCTTCGTTTGATTTCTGTTCGAGAAGGTAGGTCTGCCTCGCTTTATCCATTTCGAGCTTCAGCCGTTCCTGATAAAGCATTTCCAGATTGGCGATTGTTTTATCTTTTTCGTCCAGAATCGCATTCAGTTTTTCAATTTCCATACGGAGTTCCGATTCTACGGCCGAAACTTCGTGCTTTTCCTTTCGAAAATACGTGGAAAGGACTTCTACGCCGTCCGCTTTAATCGTAATTCGCCTGGTTTTTGGATTTTTATACTTCCATCCAGCATCTGGATAGTTACGAACTAGTTTAGCGACGGCTTTATCCACTGTATTTCTCGATTTTCCGAAATGCGCGCAGATCTGAGCAATATCCATATCGTAATAGACGTCAATTGGGGAATGATCATCTGCCATGGGGTTCACCGCCTTTCCAGAGTTCGCAAAAACTTTTTTCTTTACGATCTCTGGTTCAGATAGTGCAGAAGACCGTACGCATGGGCGATTATAGCACAATCATTTTGAAAACAAGAAGAAATATGAAATACGGATGAATTTCATATCCAAGTCCATTTTACACGCTACAATGCGTATCGGAAATTGAAGAACTCTTCTAAAGTAAAAGAGATTGAATGAAAACAAACTCAATTTTCATCAACCAATTTATAGGAAATCCTATTGTGAAAAAATAAGGTAGAGGAATGAGAATATGATAATCGTATCAAGACATATTCCAGGGAAAACTTGCACGACAGGAAAGTTTTTGTTTCGTATGAATATTCATAAATTCAAATTCTTTGGAAGAAAGTCCAAGCGAGTGCACGGAATTGAAAACCTCCGTTTTCATATGAATGAGAAATATTGTTATTTTGGTCTCCGCTAAAATCCATAAAATTCATATTGAAATCAGATATCATCGTATTCCAATAATAGGAATTTCAGAAATAGATTTCATATAGCATGGGATCGATCTGATTTTTGGATAACTGTTCAGATATTTAGCGAAATATCAAAGAAGAAACAATTTGGAAAGAAATAGGATATTCAGATTTGCTCTTCCGTTCCTTTCTTTCTTTTTATGAATTTCCGATATTTGATTTCGCTCATTCCTACTTTCTATCCTATTCTCTTTTTCCAATTTCAGATTTTCATATTCTCTGGAAAATTTCTTTTCTCCCTCTGATCTGCCTTTTCATATTTCTGGAATTTTTTTGCTGCAAGAATTTCTGATATTCATAAATTCTGATTTTATGTCTTTCATCTGCTCTTTTCATTTATTTCCTTCTCATATGATTGCTCAGGTTTAATGAAATATGGCTTTTTTTGCTTTATTTCCGATCGTATGATCATTCAGATTTGATACCAGCTGCATGGAATCCTTCATTTTCCTCTATTTCCCTGTTCCTATGAAAAAAGCAGGGGATTCACTCTGGTTAGTCCAGGTGATCCCCTGCTTTTCTTATCTTAGATATGAATTGACCAATTTCGCTGAAATTCCCGTTTCTTTTCCTTCTTCTAGAATATGAATTTCCCAAAACGTAAGTTTTATGAATAGGATTATTCCTATTTATGTAGGAATTCCATATGAATAATGTTTTTAATCGGATTTTCGTATAGGAATGATCAGATATCGTCCTTTTTACGTCCATCAAAGGCTTTTGCGATCGTTTTTGCATCCGCATAGTCGAGTTTTCCGCCAAATGGAATGCCGGAGGCCAGTTTGGTGACCAGAACTCGATCTGAAAGCAGACGGCTCAAATAAAGCGAAGTCGTTTCTCCATCCTGCGTAGGATCGAGTGCGAGGATGACTTCTTCCGTTTCATCAGTGATCCGATCTTCCAGCGCATCAATATTCAGCTGATCGGGCAGAATTCCTTTCTGAATATTTATGGTTCCGTGTAAAACGTGGTACACGCCGTTGTATTCGTTAATACTTTCGATTGCGTACAGATCTTTCTCATTCTGAACGACGCAGATCTGGTGATGATTGCGATCTGAATTTTCACAGATTTCGCAGATTTCTCCTTCTGTAAGATTTCCGCAGATTTTGCAGTGCTTCAGATTGGCTGCATTCTTAAATGCCTGAATCATCTGTTCTTTCTGGTCTTCATCCCAGCCAAGAATCGCAAACGCCATTCTCTCGGCACTTTTCATACCAACACCGGGCAGTTTATGAAGTTCCAGAATCAGATTCTCAAAGCTGACTGGATACATAGTTCCTCCTTGTTCCTGTTTATCTGATTTTCGGATGATCGTAAGAAATCGGCTGGGAAACTGATTTTTAGCCGCGTTCTTCGATCGGTCTGTTATTTCTCGTCGATCGGATTTTCCGATACACCAGACTATTTGTTCTTTTCATTTCTGTTGCTGTTGCAGACGGATTCCTAACGGATCCCATCGGCTTGTCGTTTTGATTTTTTGTTACTAACAGAGCAGGGAACAGTGACCTGATTTTTCTCAGCTGCTGTGCCGGTTTTTTCTCTCTGTTTTGATCCAAACGTTCCGCATTTATGATTTTCCGATCTGATTTCTTCTTTTCAAGGTCCAGAAAAGGCTGTGTTATGTCTTTTCAAAGCTTTTAGAAGAGCAGATCGGATCATAATCTGATTTTTACAGTGTGCTCAGACGCTCTATAAGGCGTTATGCGCCATTTGAGGCGATTTATGACCACTCAGCAGGGAATTAGTCATCCTGGACAACCAGGTCCGGGAAACGGGCCTTTAAAGATTCCTCAAGGGATTCTTCCGGTTCGGAACTGGCCAGGGAGACTTCGATTTTCGCCGGTTCTGGCAGCGTCTTCTCCTTGGATCGCTTAACGAATGTCTGCAGAAGAGTCACTCGATCGTTTTCTGCGAGCGAAAACAGCTTTTTCGGATGGCCCAGCCACTGATTGGTAAATTCTTCAAAGCCATCTTCATTCTGAAGAGCATTGATATGATCTCGTTCCAGCATATGCGGTGCACTTACCAGCATGTACGTCTCGGCTGAGGCAACGATCTTAGAACCCTTCAGTGCGTTCGCAAATTTGCCCCAATCCACGTCTTCAAAGTATTTCGGAAGATCATTCATATGACCTTCATCTTCCGATCGGATCGTTTTCGAAGCGCCGACGAGCAGAGAAAGAAGAAAATCTTCCTCTAATCTGAATTCAGATTTCGGATTTTTCTCTTTTCCCATTGTTTCACGTGAAACATCAGAATTCCAAAAAAGCATGGCCAGGTCGGATTTCTTACTTACCTTAGGGCTTTTTGCAGGTTTCACCGGAGCAGAAATGGGATTTTCCGTTTTTTGTAAGATTTGGCCTGCAGCCATATGTGGCTGATCATGTGATTGACGATTGGATACTGCAGGAGCGGACTGTACGGAAAATGCGGATTTCAGCAGGGCCGTCTCAATGTAGTCGAGCATATTGGATGCATAGCCGAGCTTGTTATAGACGTTCATCAGCTCGTTAAGCATCTGAATTCGTTTCCAACTGGGAACTGGGGAAAGCGACTTCTTAATGACTTCTTTTTTTCGTTCCGAAAGAAGGGAAGTCCCGCTAGCCAGATCATAGATCAGGGAATCCTTGAGCAGACCGATCAGATCGGCTGTGAAACGCTTAAGATCAAAGCCGCGTGCTTCAATATCTTCCACGAAGGCAATCGTTTCTGAAGCCTGTTCCGGATTGAGCTGTTCAATGATCTTGCCGAGTTCCTCGGTCTGAACAACACCATAAATCTCGCGGACAGCTTCCAGTGTCAGATGATCAGGTTCATAGGCAACGCACTGGTCGAGAATCGACAGAGCGTCACGCATACCGCCGCTCGCCAGTTCGGAAATCAGTTCCAGAGCATCCTCATCCGCTTCAATCTGTTCGGATTTGCAGACATCCTGGAGTCGATGCAGGATATCTTTCTCGCTGACCTGGGAAAAATCATATCGCTGGCAGCGGGAGAGAATTGTAGCCAGAACCTTATTCGGTTCGGTTGTCGCAAAGATGAAAATCACATGTTCAGGCGGTTCTTCGATGGTTTTAAGCAGAGCGTTAAAAGCTGCTGCGGTCATCATATGAACCTCGTCAATAATGTAGACTTTGTATTTTCCTAAAAGCGGGGCATAGCCGACACGTTCAATCAGATCGCGGACATCATCAACGCCGTTGTTGGAGGCGGCATCAATTTCCACAATATCGGGATGGGAACCGTTCAGAGATTCCCGGCAGTTTTCGCATTCCATGCAGGGTTTGTGTTCTCCCGTACAGTTCAGCGTACGTGCGAAGATTTTCGCGATCGACGTTTTACCGGTTCCGCGCGGTCCGCAGAACAGATAGGCGTGAGCGATACGATCTTTCTCCACCGCGTTTTTCAGCGTCTGGACTATGTGTTTCTGGCCTACCACTTCGTCAAAAGAAGCCGGTCTGTATTTTCGATATAGAGCCTGATAGGACATTCAGATCACTCCTTTCCTTGACGATCGGCCATCGGCCATTGATCGGACTGTGATTTGGGATTTTCAGATTTCGTATGCATATCCATTTCTGCCTTGAGATCCGGATCGGATTTTAAAATCGGATCGATCCGTTTTCTGTCCTCGGCAGAATTCAGGACAGGCAAATAAACAAAGATGGAAGAGTCTCCATCCAGGACGTTCTCTGACCTACTTTCATCTCTTCGAACGTCTGGCTCAGAAGGCAGTGCATTTTGTCTGGCCAGAGCCTTCAGTTTCTTCTTTTCCTCTCTTCGTCTGCGAAAGAAATTCTTGAGGATCGTCGAACATTCTTCTTCCAGAATACCCCCGGTCCATTCGGGATGGTGATTCCACTGAGGGACTTCAAAGAGGGAAACGACCGAATCCACGGCGCCGGCTTTCGGATCTTTCGCACCGTAATATACGTGAGCGATTCTGGACTGAATGATGGCCCCGGAACACATCACGCACGGCTCGAGGGTGACATACAGCGAACAGTTTTCCAGCCGCCAGGAATGAAGCTTTCGACACGCAGAGGCAATCGCCATGAGTTCGGCGTGTTCGGTCACACTCTGTCTTTTCTCACGTCGATTGTATCCGCGGCCAATGATCGTACCGTTCTCATCGACGACGATGGCTCCGACAGGTACTTCATTTTCCGTTTCCGCTTTACGGGCAAGCCGTAAAGCTTTTTTCATCATCTTTTCTTCTGGGCTCAATCTGTTCATGTGTTCATGATACCAAAAGGACTCCATGCCAAAGGAATGACTTTCCCAAAAGAGGGGCAGACAAAAAAGGCAGACCCCAATGAAACTGGGATCCGCCAAACGAACACAAAAAAACTACTGCACATAACAGAGCCAGCACGGTGCTGCTTCGTTCCCGACCTGACACGGTTAGCAGGATGCTATTGCAGTAGCTCAATAAGAATAGCAAATTCAAAGGCGATTTGGCAACTGAATTGTTTATCAATCTCCTAGGACCAGACGCTGGCTGGGCGTGACGATCTGCCGGATGCCGCCAGGTTTTAAGGACAGCCCTTTGGCTTCCGGGCGGCAAGTTTGATCCTCTGAAAATACGTTTGAAATTCCTTTCTTTGTTTGAAGCGGGAGTAAGCCTGACGCGATCGGAAATTCAGATTTCACGTGAAATTCGTCTGGGGGCTTTCCGGATCTGAGGATTATCTCGAATCCTTCCAAAAAGGAAATACCGGCAATCCAGCGGTAGAGAATAAACAATTCCGATCAAAGGAATCCGTGATTCACCGCACATACGAGACAATAGAAATAGACAATTTCAATGACGACAACCGATTGACCGCAAATGGGCAAGCCGAATGAAGGCAGCGGGAAATCCGGTCACCGTCATTTTCTGGCAATCTGAATTTCTGATCGAAGAAGGCGGCAAACGCAGATCCCCAAGCCGTAAGAGACAATCCAGTCCGAACGAGGATCTGAGCGCACCCATTTCGACACGAAGGAAAAGAAGAAAAAAGAAACTGAAGAAAGGGAACACCCATGGTAAACAAACTGAAGCATGTCCTGCTGATCGCAGCCGCCGCGCTCGTTCTGGGCGCCTGCTCGAATCTGATCAGCGTGATTCATCTGAACGTGGAAGACGGACAGAATATGATCACCGGTCAGACGGTTCTGATCGATTACCAGACGGAACCTATCCAGACCCGGATCGATCCGAACGCCGTCCAGATCTCCGGCGGAGAATCCTGGATCGAAGATGGAAAACTGAAATTCCAGGCAATGAAACCGGGAACGTATACGATCTCTGTTACGCAAAACGGAGTCACCTCCAATACCGTCACGGTCGACATCAAGGCATCTCCACTGGCTGATGCGTCTTCGTCTCACGACGATTCCAAAGACTCGTCCGCGCAGGATCAATCGTCGGAAAACTCGTCTTCTTCATCCGAAGACGATCCGCTTGCGGATGCTAAAGCCACCGTTCAGGACCATATTATTTCGGTGGATCAGGCGTGGGAAGACGCAGATTCTCTGGCAGGATCGGGCAAGCTCATCACCGTCGACGGCAAGCTTCCGCAGTCGACCATTCAGGATAAAGCGGGAAATAATGTCGTCGTGTTGTGGAATTCCGACATCAGCAAATACATCATTCTGGAAGGCTTCCCGATTCCTTTTGGCAACTGCGACGCCAATGTAACCGGACGGCTGCGTCGAAATGATAACGGTGAACTGGTGATGGATATGACGTACGTCGAAGCGACGAACATGGAGCCCTCTGCCACTCCAGCCCAGTAAAATGGAGCTCGAAAATACGCATCTTCACTCTTGCTGTGCTCCGTATGGGGTACGGCTTTTCTTTTTGAACCGGCACCTGAAAATGAAAAAAAATCCTTCTTTCGAAGGATTTCAAATTTATTTCTTTTTGTTTGGAACGAGTACTTTCTTGCCACCCATGTAAGGCTGCAGAGCCTCTGGAATGAGGACAGTTCCGTCTTCCTGCAGATTGTTTTCCAGGAAGGCGATCAGCATACGCGGAGGCGCTACGCAAGTGTTGTTCAGCGTATGGGCGAAGTACTTCTTGCCGTTTTCGTCTTTGACACGGATTTTCAGACGACGAGCCTGCGCATCAGTGAGGTTGGAGCAGGAGCCGACTTCGAAGTATTTCTTCTGGCGCGGAGACCAGGCTTCAACGTCTACGGATTTGCATTTCAGATCCGCGAGGTCGCCGGAGCAGCATTCAAGCGTACGTACGGGAATGTCGAGCGTACGGAAGAAATCTACGGTGTTCATGTACAGGCGAACGAACCAGTCAGCCGATTCTTCCGGTTTGCAGACGATGATCATTTCCTGTTTTTCGAACTGGTGAATACGGTATACGCCGCGCTCTTCAATACCGTGCGCGCCTTTTTCCTTACGGAAGCAAGGGGAGTAGGAAGTGAGCGTATAAGGCAGTTCTTTCTCGTCGATGATCTGGTCGATGAAGCGGCCGATCATGGAGTGTTCGGAAGTTCCGATCAGATACAGATCTTCGCCTTCAATCTTGTACATCATACCGTCCATTTCAGCAAAGGACATAACGCCGGTTACGACGTTGGAACGAATCATGTAAGGCGGGATGACATACGTAAATCCGCGGTCGATCATGAAGTCGCGGGCATAAGAGAGGATAGCGGAATGGAGTCTGGCAATATCGCCAACCAGATAATAGAAACCGTTGCCAGCTACACGGCGTGCAGCATCGAGGTCAATTCCCCCAAAAGATTCCATGATGTCGGTATGGTAGGGGATTTCGTAATCCGGTACAACCGGTTCACCGAAGCGTTCGAGTTCAACGTTTTCACTGTCGTCCTTACCAATTGGGACAGTGGGATCAATCATATTTGGAATCTGCATCATGGCGTCGGTAACGGCCTGGCGCAGTTCTTCTTCTTTTTTGGACAGTTCTTCAATCTGATCGCCAAGTGCTGCCGTTTCGAGTTTTGCAGCTTCGGCTTCTTCTTTCTTGCCCTGTCCCATCAGCATGCCGATCTTCTTCGAATTGCTTTTGCGCTTCGAGCGAAGTTCGTCAGCCTGCTGCTGCGTCCGACGCAATGCTGCGTCGTTGCAGATCACTTCATCTACAAGATGCAGTTTATGATGCTGAAATTTCTTTTCCATGTTCTCTTTAACGAGATCCGGGTTTTCACGGACAAATTTCAAGTCAAGCATTCAGGATTCTCCTTTTCATATCTTCATTACGATATCACGCCAAAATATCTCATTCAAACATCCCTCTTTTTCCACAGGCTCTAAACATCAAATCCGCGAAAAAGACAGCGGAAACAAACCAGAGCGGGCCGTAGAAATCCTAAGACAAAAGGGAAATCCAAACGGAAAAAATCCGCAGGACTGCCTGGGCTGTTTTGCAAAGTCTGTATGGTTTCGTCCCGAAAAATACAGTCCAGATTCAGGCGATATAATCGTGCAGAATCGCTAGATCCAGCCGTTCAAAAACAGGACATCTTTTCCAAGAACAGCACTTAGAAAAGAGTCTCTAAAACATCTTTCGACTCGGGTGTCATCCGATCGGTCTGATCCCCGACGGGTATCCTCGCCTTCGTTCGAACAGAAAACCGCCAGCTGTTTGCACGGAGGAAAAGGGGATGAAGCGATCGGTCCGATTCAGAATCCAGCAGCTGCTCCAGAACCGCCAGATCATTCAGCCCGGATTTCCTGACAGGAATGAACAGACGAATGAAGACAGACAGAACAGGCAGAGAGGAAAGCTCCAAATACGACAAAGGCAAACACAAAGTCAGGAAAGAAGCTTGCCCAAACAAACCGAATTGCAGATTTTTCCCTGCTGGATCCGATTTCTGTCCTTCCTATGGCTGGTCAGAGATCGAACAGTCCAGCCTCCTTCCAAAGACGGATATGGGCTCAAAATAGCCATTAAGTTTCAGTATGTTGAATGTTATAGGCTGTTTAGATCGGAATTCCGATATTTTGATCGGAATCGCATACGAATTTTCCGATATTGGATCGAGGATCAGCTTTTTAGAAATCGGAATACGATTTTCTATTCCTATCGTCTTTTCTTATTCCTATAGGATAGGTAAAGGAAATCTTCGCTGCTTCTGATTAAGAGACCCAGATCTTCCAGACACCGATTTTGAAAAAAGGGAAAATCAGACGCTTCTCCTCTCCCATTTCTGAAGCAGGAAACTTTTCCGATTTTCCCAGTCTCTTCTGGAGCTGAGCGATCCAAATTGGGGAATCCTTTTCGTATTAATGCGATCTGCTTACCGGATTTAGAGGAAAACTGGATCGAAAAACGGACAGCCATCCAATGAAAGTAAGCGTCAAATAAAAGACGGGTATTTTCTCGACCGCCTCCTTGGGATAAT
>NZ_JBKXLD010000019.1:0-26209 GCF_047010065.1 Allobaculum sp. | reverse complement strand
ATGTGGAAGGAAGCGGTTCGCACTTTATCGCTGCCGGTCCGGAAGCCGCCCGAATCCGTCCGATTCTCAAGGAATTTGAAGAGCTCGGCTACGTCTCCAGAAAGAAACAGTTTGTTCCTGGTCTGAGCGCGGCTCTGCGCTGATGGACAGGATTTTAGAATTTGTCTGAAGTTTTAAAATCGATAAAACAAAGCGGTCTTCCGCTCACCGGTGATCTATCGTCCAGGGAGCGTTAAGACCGCTTTTCTTCTGCTTTCTTCTGGTTCAGACGGTTCGAAGCAGCCAGACAGCTGCTCTGAGCGCAATTTCAGGCGTTTAGAAATAACTGCCTATAATAGAAACTATAAAAGCAGAAACTGTCTGCGGAGACTGTACGATTCGTCAGCGGCTCAAAGAAAATCCATTTCTTTCTGTCGCAAGACGAAGTGCAGGAAAGCTCATCCTTTTCAGAACGGGAAGGAGGAAGCGAATCCCGCAGAGGAAAAGAGGGAGAAAAGCATGAGTGTAACCGATAAATTTCTGGATTACGTTTCTCTGGATACACAGTCCGATGAAACGTCCACAACCGCCCCATCGACGAAAAAACAGCTCGTTCTGGCCAGAAAACTGGAAGAAGAGCTGAAGCAGATCGGCGTAAGCAACGTGGAACTTTCTGAATATGGTGTCGTTTATGGAGAAATTCCGGCTACCCAGGGATTTCAGGGCGATGCCATCGGTCTGATTTCGCATATGGATACCGCTTCGGAACTAAGCGGCGCCAACGTTCATCCGCAGCGCATCAGCAAATATGATGGCGGAACGATTGCCTTAGGCAAGGACTATTCCATGAATCCGGAGATGTTTCCTTCGCTGAAGGAAGTCATTGGCGATGACATTCTGGTCACTGATGGAACGACACTGCTCGGCGTGGATGATAAAGCCGGCTGCGCCATTATTATGGAGACGCTCGAACAGCTGATTCAGTCCGGCAAGCCGCATGGAAAAGTCATGGTGGCCTTTACCCCGGATGAAGAAATCGGCCGCGGCGTGGCGCATTTCGATCTGAATCGCTTCCCGGTCGACTACGCTTATACAGTCGACGGGGCAGAAATTGAAAATGTCGATTATCAGACGTTCAATGCCGCAATGGCTGAGATCCAGTTCAAAGGACAGGCCATTCATCCTGGATCGGCGAAAGGCAAGATGGTCAACGCAGCAGCGGTTGCTGTCCAGTTCGCGTCCATGCTGCCGCAGTGGGCCCGCCCGGAATTTACCGAAGGCACCGAAGGCTTCATCCATCTTCTGGAAGTGAAGGGCGACTGCGATCAGGCGTCTCTCCAATATATTATCCGGGATCATAACCGGGAAAAATTCGAACAGAAAAAACAGCTGATGAAAGACATCACCAATGTGATCAATGAAATGTGGCCAGACTGCGCCACGATCACGATGCGCGATCAGTACTACAACCTCGAAGATGCCATGCATGGCGACATGCGCGCGGTTGAGCGCGCCAAGGCGGCTCTGAAAGCCTGCGGCATTACGCCGAAAAGCGATCCGATCCGCGGCGGAACCGATGGAGCCAGTCTGACCTGGAAAGGCCTGATTACGCCAAACCTTGGAACCGGCGGCAATAACTTCCACGGACGCTATGAATTCGTCTCCATCCAGAAAATGGAAAAGATGACAGACGTGCTGCTGCACCTGCTTGAAGGCAATCTGGACTAGGTCGTACACGCAGACATCTGAGAACGAAGAACCGGATTCCAACCGATCTTCCAGATGTCGTCAGTGCTCTGCCTTGCGAACGTCAGAAGAGATTTCGCTCAGAAAAAATTGATCAACACAGACAAACCGAAAAACACACAAGGCCCGACCCGACTCGGGCCTCTGTTTTTGACAGAAGGCGAAAAATAAAGAAGAGAAACCCGGTTTTACGTCCGTCGGTCAAACACTCTGGACAAAAGGTTCGCTAAAACGCAGATCCAGTGAACGGGAAACGGTTTCAAAAGCCAGAAAATTGAATTTTCGGTAGAAAGTAATAAAAAAGTGCAAGCAAAACGGGCGCTTTGAATACAATAGAAAGTACAGCTTGCTAACACACTCTTGTCGCAAAGTAAAGCGGCTTTAAAGCCTTACGACGCTTTGAACAGGAACCGTCGTCAAAGAAAAGACAGAGGGAGTATTGCACACGTGGAGAACATCCATCGCCGCAAATCCAAAAGCACAGGAACTTCTTCTTTGCAAGGAAAAAACGAGCAGGCTGAAAATTTATTGGAAAAATCAATCCAATAAAGTGAAATTCAAAGAAAAACAGGCCGTTTGTGCTATGATTGAGTGCCCGTACCCCAAAAAATGAATCGATGGGCAAAATCAGAACATCGGCCGAACAAATGCGGGCGAAAGCCTTCGTTTTGGCTGGAAAAGACTGTTAAGAGAAAAAACTGGAGGAGAGAAAACCATGGATTACGCAAAGAAGGCGCTTGAAGCTCATAAAGCATGGAAGGGAAAGGTGGATATCGTTTCCAAACCGACTCTGAAAACCCATGAAGATCTGGCTATCGCCTATACCCCCGGCGTTGCCGCTCCCTGTCTGGAAATCGCAAAAGATCCTATGACAAGCTTTGAATATACCGGACGTTCGAACACGATTGCGGTTGTTTCGGATGGATCGGCTGTACTTGGTCTTGGAAACATCGGCGGACTGGCCGGCCTTCCTGTTATGGAAGGCAAGTGTGTGCTGTTCAAGGAACTGGGTGATGTCAATGCGATTCCTCTGGTTCTCAATGAGCAGGATCCCGATAAGATCATTGAAATTGTCGCTGCGCTCGAACCGTCTTTTGGCGGAATCAACCTCGAAGATATTTCCGCTCCAAACTGTTTCTATATTGAGAAAGAACTGCAGAAACGCATGAGCATTCCGGTCTTCCACGATGACCAGCACGGAACCGCCTGCGTCGTTCTTTCCGCTCTGATTAACGCCCTGAAACTTGTGGGTAAGAAAAAAGAAGACGTACGCGTTGCCTTCTCCGGCGCCGGTGCCGCGGGATGCGCCATTGCCGATCTGCTCGGTCAGTACGGTTTCCGCCACATCGTTCTCTGCAACTCCAAAGGTATCGTGACCAAAGAAAACGCCCGCGACGAAATGCAGAAGGAACTCGCCGAAAAATATAACCCGGACGGCAAGCCGGGTACGCTGCGCGATGCCATGAAAGGCGCCGATGTCTTCATTGGCGTTTCGGCTGCCGGTCTGGTGGACGAAGACATGGTTCGTTCGATGAACGACGACGCGATCGTATTCGCCATGGCCAACCCGGTTCCGGAAATCGATCCGGCTCTTGCTAAGAAAGCCAGTGCCCGCGTGGTAGGTACGGGACGTTCCGATTTTGACAACCAGATCAATAACGTTCTGATTTTCCCGGCGCTGTTCCGGGGTGCTCTGGATGCCGGCGCTCTGCGCATTACCGACGGCATGAAACTCGCGGCTTCTGAAGCGCTGGCTTCGCTGATCAGCGATGAGGATCTGAAGGAAGACTATGTCATCGTCAGCGCCCTCGATCCGCGCGTAAAAGACAAAGTATCCAAAGCAGTAGCCGACCAGGCCAGAAAAGAAGGCTGCGTTCGGAATGTCTGAAAAACAGTATAAGTACAAATGCGGACTGGTTGTAGAAGGCGGCGGAACGAAAATTGCCTACAGCGCAGGCGTTCTGCAGACTTTTCTCGAAGAGAAAATCTACTTCCCGTACTCCGTCGGCATTTCCTCGGGATCGGAAGTCCTTCTGGCTTACGTATCCCGTCAGATTGACAGACTGAAAGTGACCACGATTGAAGCGGCGGATCAGAAGGGCGCTATCGGCATCGTTCCCCTTTTTAAGGAAGGCGGACTCTTCGGTCTGGAAGCCACCAATAAATATATTGAAGAACATGCACCGCTCGATTTCGAGTCCTTTTTCCAATCCTCTACGGACATGGAAATCGGCGTGTATGACATGGATGAAAACAAAGTGGAATACTTTGGAAAGCCCTATGTCGATCAGAGCATGACGCTGATCAAGGCCAGCTGCGCACTGCTGCTTCTGGCCAAACCGTATCGCTGGAACGGCAAAAAATATTTTGATGCCGGTCTGGTCGATATGATTTCCGTTCAGCAGGCTCTCGACGCAGGCTGTGAAAAGGTAGTTATCCTTTCCACAAAAGAAAGAGGATACCGCCGCAAGCCGGCACCAAAATGGCAGGTCTGGCTTGCCCGGCTGATTTATCGTGATCCGGTCATTACGGATCATCTGAAAAAACGGCACATCCGCTACCAGGAACAATGGGACCTGATTGACCGGCTGGAAGATGAGGGACGCGCGCTTGTTCTTCGCCCCTCAAAAGACATGCATATTACCCGCTATACTACGGATCCGAACAAACTGAAACCGTGGTACGAACTGGGCATAGAGGAGACCCGTCAGCGTCTGCCGGAGATCCGCAAATTCTGCGCGGGGATGAATCCTTGCGAAGAATCTACTGGTGCATCTGCCGAATCAAACCAAACGATCTGTGCCAATATGGTAGTAAACACGTTAGAACAAGTCTGAAAGGAAGATTTGAATGGCCGCAAAGAAGAATAAAAAGCGCCTGAGCTTTTCGTCGATTGACGATGTCAAAATGGTGCTCGAAGCGTCAAAAGAAGCCGGGGCGAAACTCGATCAGAAAGAGTTCATGGAAGCTCTGAACGAGCTGAATCTCTCGGACAGCGATCTGAATTCTCTTATCCTCTGGTGTCAGAAAAACAAGATCAGCATCAATGGATCCGACAGTGACGATGACGAAGACATCGAAGAACTGGACAGCGATGACGATTCTCTTGACGATGGAGAGGACGAAGATTCGGAAGATTCAGAAGCCAGCAGCCGAGAGGAAGAACTCGCCCGTCTGGAACGTACTTTTGCGGATACAAGCAATGCGAAAACCAGCGACCCGGTAAAAGCCTATCTGAAAGAAATCGGTGCCATTCCTCTTCTTACTCCCCAGCAGGAAGTGGAGATTGCCAAACGAATTGAAGCAGGCGATCAGGAAGCCAAGCAGATCCTGATTGACTCCAACCTTCGTCTGGTTGTATCGATTGCGAAAAAATATGTCGGCCGCGGACTGCTCTTCCTGGATCTGATTCAGGAAGGAAACATCGGTCTGATCAAAGCCGTAGAAAAATTCGACTATACGAAGGGATTCAAGTTCTCGACCTACGCCACATGGTGGATCCGTCAGGCAATCACCCGTGCGATTGCCGACCAGGCCAGAACGATCCGTATCCCGGTGCATATGGTAGAAACCATCAACAAGATGACGCGAATCCAGCGTCTGCTTGTTCAGGATCTGGGCCGTGACCCGATTCCGGAAGAAATCGCGGAGAAGATGGAAGACATGACCGCCGAACGCGTAAACGAAATCCAGCGTTCTGCCCTCGATCCAGTTTCCATGGAAACGCCTGTCGGCGATGAAAACGACACCTTCCTGGGCGACTTCATCGAAGATAAGTCCACCGTCACCCCGGAAGAATACACACATAACCAGCTTCTGAAAGAGACGATCGAAGAAGTTCTGTCCACACTGACCGAACGTGAAGAAAAAGTCATTCGTCTGCGTTTCGGCCTCGACAACGGCCGTACCTGGACACTGGAAGAGATCGGCAAGAAGTTCAATGTTACTCGTGAGCGAATCCGTCAGATTGAAGCCAAGGCAATCAAGAAACTGAAAGGACCGCAGAGAGCCAAACTGCTTTCTGTCTTCCACGAAAACTAAGCTTAAACTCAGGTTCAAATAGAAATGGCGAAGCGCAACGCTTCGCTTTTTTTGTAAATGTAAATTAAAATGGTCACAAAGGCCTTGTCTGCGCATGCAGAAGAGTCAGCATCGAAGATGTTTTCAAGAACATCTGAAAGGGACAGAAAATCCAAATGAAACATGTCTATTTGTTTGATATAGATGGAACGCTCTACAACAATAAATTTCATGAAATTGATTCGCATTTAACGGAAGAGTTCCAGTATCTGGTCGATCAGGGCGATCTGATCTATCTGGTCAGCAGCCGTTCGCCTTACGAAATGGCGCATCTTCCAGCGGAATTCATTCGTTTTCCTTTTTCCGGAATGATTCTGGAAGGCGGTGCGGCCATTTATGACGAGAACAAACAGCTCGTCGATGCCCGTCTGATTCGAAACAGCGATGTAAAAACGATTCGCAATTTCTGCAGGGAAAACCATCTGCTCTGGCGCTATTCCGGACCCGACGGCAACTTCTTTAATTCCGAAGCGCCCAAGGAAGTCCGCCACCACTGGAGAAAGCTGTATATGGTTACGCCAAAGACGAAGGAATGGGTCGGCGATGACGTATGCAACATCATTATCTGGACAGACGATTCGCAAACACGCGATGCGATTGCGGCTTTGCTTCCAGACAGCTCCAAGGTGTTCTACAGTAAATGTGTAGAAATCCGGGCGCCCGGCATTTCCAAAGAGTCGACGCTGGAAAAACTGTCCCGTCACCACGAACCCTGCATGACAATTGCGGTAGGCGATGGTCTCAACGACGTGAAGATGATCAAAGCCGCCGGATATGGCGTAGCCGTTGGCAACGCCAAAAAAGCAGCCAAAGAGGCCGCCGATGAAGTCATTGGAAGCGTTCAGGAAGAAGGCGTATCCAGCTGGCTCAAAAAAAGACGTCTCAAACGCGCCGGAACCGGATTGTAGAGCGCAAATGCAGTCTGCCTTTTGAACGTTCATCTGTCTCTCCATATACTCCATATAGAAAAGGGCATCTGTCTGTATATAAAAGGCCATGTGTCTGTCCGCTAAAAGGTGAACAGGCTTCAAAAAAGGGAGGAACCGTTCGCAGGATGCGCCTTCAGGGGCCAGACTGTTCGAGCACAGCGCTTTTAACTCATCAGGAGAACGGAAAGGAAATTTCAATGAATCCATTAAAAATTGAAAACGAACGCATGCTTCTGCGCACCGATAATCCAGGGGCACAGATGATCAGCCTGTTCGATAAGAAAGCAGGCCGTGAACTTCTGTATCAGGCCGATCAGGGCTGGTCGGGCCGCAATCCCTCCCTCTTTCCGACCATTGGAAAGACATGGAAGAACGGGGAATACGAAATCGAAGGCAAAACGTATGCGATGAAAAACCATGGACTGGTTCGCTATGAAAATCTGGATGGCAGCATTCAGGATGACCGTATTGTCTATGTCCTCGATTCGAATGGGGAAACTCTGAAGAAATACCCATTTGATTTCCATTTTGAACTGATCTATACGCTCCTCGAAAACGGTGTACGTGTGCAGTATGCGATTACCAATACCGGCGATAAGACGATGCCGTTTTCCTTCGGTCTTCATCCAGCGTTTAAAACCGTACAGAACGCCGACGAAGTGTTTGAAGATTTCTCCATCTCCTTTGAACCCAAATCCATGGCGGATCAGATCGTCTTTTTCCCGGATCTTTCGCCTGTAAAACGTGTTCCGGTCATTCTCGATACATGGAAATGCAATCACGAAGATATGGATCAATACGCGACGCTCGTTTTTGATCAGATCGAAGCCCGGGAAGCGACGCTTTTCTATAAGGATGAACAGCGCCTGAAAATGAGCTTTGCAGGTTTCCCGACGGTAGCTCTGTGGAATGCGGATCGCAGCAGCGATTTCATCTGCATCGAACCCTGGTTTGGCCATACCGATTTTGAAAAGGTCGACGGCCCGTTTGAAAAACGCGAAGGCACACTTTCTCTTAAGCCGGGAGACACGTTCAATGCGCAATATACCATTGAAAGTCTGACGTAAGTTCACTCCATACGCAAAACAATCAGAAAGAATACAAAAAATCCGCTCGGATCGCCCGGGCGGATTTTTCATTGGATGGGTTTGGCGTCAGTACAGGGCAGGAAAGAGCCGTACCCTGTTCTTTATTCTTTTGGAGATCGGAACAACATGATGAGCAGGTTGATCGCCATGTAAACGCAGACTGCCAGACCGCACCAGCAGAGGATGATGACTTGCTGCGAATAGTGGGACTGGTAGGCATTTACGACCAGCAGAACACCAAGAACAATAAAGAGAATGATTTTGAGCCAGGTCTTCGTCCGCATATCCGAAGAAATCACGGAGCTTACCGTTGGCGTAGCTTTGGATGGGTCGAAATCACTGACGACGGTCAGGCCTTTCTGGAATTTGTAGAAACTCCATTCAAAACCGGCAAAAACTAAAGCGCCCAATACAAAAGCGATCCACATAGGCATCTTGAACCAGTCGGTCAATGCCGAACCGCAGATCATGATCGTAGCGACGGCGACGATAAAGCGGGAATTGTAGCGGTTGAACCGCTTGTAGTCGTATTTTGGAAGATACAGATTTTTGTGAAGCAGCGGAGAAACGTAAATCAGACGTCTCTTGTTATCGAAAAACAAATGTTTACCAACGGGCTGTTCGGGATCGATCGGTGCAGAGACCGTACGTCCTTTACGGCTGGCTGATGATTTCTGAGCCATAGAGCAAGCTCCTTTCATTGAGTTCTATTATAGCCAGAGAAGCAAACATAAGTAAAAGCTATTTTCGGCAGACCGTACGCTCGCCTTTGCGCAGATCGGGCGCAGCGCAGATTTTTTCTTTTCTTTTGTTTCTGGAAAATGCCTCCGTCAAAAAGAAGAGACGATGCTTCACCGATCCGGACGGGCAGCGAATAGAAACAGGAACTGTCGGTGAAATCAACCAATCCGATCGAGACGATAAAATCAAAATACTGGAAAAATGATGTACTGGATCCGGATAAAAGGGACAAAAAAACTCAAAAAAATATCCGTTCAGGGGTTATTTCTTGCTCAAATCCGGCTTGAGACAGAGTACGATATTAGGGAGGAATGGACTTCAAAAAATCCGTTCGCTGATTTGCACTTTTTAAACAAAAATGTCGTCGGATAATCGTAAAAGTGTAAATCAAAGTATAATGAAACCAACTTTAAAGGAGGAATCAAACATGATTTTTGGTCATGAAGAGAACTTCTGGGAAAGCGCAAACGGCATCTGGACAGCTCGGGAAATCTACCAGCAGCCGAACACCTGGAAGAAAACACTCAAACAGATTAAAGAAAAGAAAGACGAAATTAAGGCATTCATCGATCCGCTTCTGGAAGATCCAAACCTGGATATCATCTTCACCGGTGCTGGAACCAGTGAATATGTCGGCAATGCCCTCTATTCTTTCATCAACACCTGCACAGGCTTCCGCGCAAAATCCTATGCATCGACTGACCTGGTAGAAACTCCAGAAAACTACCTCGACAAAAACCGCAAGACTCTGCTCGTCAGCTTCGGCCGTTCTGGCAACTCTCCGGAATCCGTAGGCGCAGTTCAGGTAGCAGACGCGGTATGCGGCAAGAACGTTTACCATCTGTTCATCACCTGCAACAAGAACGGCGCACTCGCAAAAGCTGCTGCTGCACGCGACAACGCCCTCGATATCAACCTGACGGAAGAGACTCACGACCAGTCCTTCGCCATGACCTCCAGTTTCTCCAACATGATGCTGGCTGCTATGCTCTGCTTCAACCTGGATCACCTGGTAGAAACTGAAGCTCGTCTGGAAGACGTTATCCTCAGAGGACAGCACTTCCTCGACCATGGCTACAAAGCCTGTGAAGATCTGGTTAAATCCTATGACTTCAACCGTATCGTTTACCTTGGCGCAAACGTTCTGAAAGGCATCGCTCAGGAATCCCAGCTGAAGATCTGCGAACTGACTGCAGGCCAGGTTACAACAACCTTCGATTCTCCGCTTGGCTTCCGTCACGGACCAAAATCTGTTGTTAACGACGAAACCCTGACCGTTATCTACATTTCTGATGATCCATATCAGAGACAGTATGAATACGACCTGGTTAAGGAAATGGCTTCCCAGAGAAAGGGTAACAAACTGGTAGCCGTAGCCGCTCGTAAATACGAAGACATCGAAAAACTCGTTGACCTCTATATCGACTTTGGTCTGCTCTTCGCAAAAGACAACATGTACCTTGCCTTCGATTACATCCTGGCTGCTCAGGTAATCGCACTGTTCAAATCCATCTCTCTTGGCATCACACCGGATAACCCATGCCCAACTGGCGAAGTTAACCGCGTTGTTCAGGGCGTTACCATCTATCCTTACGAACTCAAATCGGAAACTGAAGTCACTGTGGAGGAAAACGCATAATGATTGGACTTATCGTAACCGGACATGGACACTTTGCGTCTGGTCTGACTGAAGCTTTAAACGTTATTGCCGGACCGGCCGAAAACTACTATGCGGTAGATTTCAACCTGACCGATTCGACCGATGATCTGGCTGCTCATCTTGAAGAAGCCATGAACAACCTGAAAGACTGCGAGTCTGTACTCGTACTGTCCGACCTGGCTGGCGGTTCGCCGTTCAAAGTCAGCGTAGAACTCGGCTTCCCAAGAGGCTATGAAGTTGTAGCCGGTACAAACCTTGGCATGCTCGTAGAAATCAACCTCGTTCGTCAGTTCATGGATGACATTCATCAGCTGGCAAAACAGGCGATCACAGTCGGCAAAGACCAGGTACAGGCTTTCGAATTCAAGGCTCCTGCAGCTGAATCCGACGATTTCTCCGACGGAATCTAATTCCCGGATTCGCTCGTTTCCTCAGGGCAAACTCAAAGAGAAAACAGAGCATCCGCAACGACGACATTTTTCTGTATAGAAAAAGAGCACGCATCTTCCGTTTGATGCGTGCTCTTTTTCTTCGTTCAGTAAAGGACGATATTTGATTTGGACAACGAAAAAAGGGCCGGGACAGCCCTTTTTCCAAGAAAGTTTAAGAAAGGGAATTTGATTATGAAGCGAGCCTTCTTAGCTCGCTTATAAAATACAAACTCCGTAAAAAAACATCTATTGTTATGCCTGATTTCTCATAGCCTGGAAATACATCCAGTACCTGCTCGATCCGGCGATCAAGGATGGATCGACTTGGAGTAATCCGTCGGGGAAAGACCGTACTGCTTTTTGAACTTTCTCGAGAAGTAGTGAATGCTGGTGAAGCCAAGCATGTCGCTGATCTCGGAGATCGTACGGTTGTGTTCCTGAATCAGAAGCTTTGCGTGATTCAGCTTGAGGTTGGAGATGTACTGTTTCGGACTGATGTGCAGGTTGGTCCGGAAGAGGTTTTGCAGGGAAGAGCGCGAAACCGAGAACTTAATGCACAGATCCTCGACCGTAAATGCCGAACAGATGTTGTTGTTGATGTAGACCAGAATTTCGTTGAGCAGAGTGTGTTCATAATGCTGCTGCATCGGGTTGATGCCTGCATCGGCTTCTTCTTTATGGTCGAACTGGTGCAGCAGAATGATGACTTCCTTCAGATAGAGGATCGCAAGTTCCTGGTTCAGATAGTCTTCCGTTTGTACTGCCTTCATGAAGGAGCAGAGGACCTGATAAATATCTTTGCGTGTATGGAAGACACGATTGCACAGCGAATCCGCCAGCGTGTCATCCATCTTAAAGATAACGGTGAGATACGAACACGTCTGATCGTGTTTTGTGTAGTGCGAGTGGAACTGTCCTGGGTAGTAGAGCATCAGATCGTACTTGCTCAGGGAGTAGGCTTTGCCGTCCACGTCCATTTCCATGGATCCGTGGTCAATATAAACAAGTTCATAGTACGAGTGCGCTTCACCCGGGAAAACGTAGTCTTCTTTTCGAACCTGATAAAAGGTGGTCAGGATTTCATGAATATGAAGATTGGTCACCATCGGGCTGAACGTAACTTCGTGCGCAGCCGGATGAATTTCCAGATTTGATTTACGGTAGCAGATATCAATCTCGGCATCATCTGAGATCGAAATGAAGTTAAAGAAGGTTTCGGGATTCGTTTTGACAATCCGATGGATGACAAAGTTTTCAAAAGTATCCCCGTCTTTTGAAACAGCCATCAGCACAATGCCCGATTTGCACTGGATGTAGCAGGGTTCGTTCGAAGAGTACACATGCGAGAAGCTCTTAGCCGTCAGTTTAAGAGCGTTCTGCTGGTAGTCGGCATGCTGTTCAGCCACTTCGGACAGATCGTAGAGGATCGAGCCATACGGCTGAAACTGATAATGCGTTGTTCTTTTGAGCATATTTCACCACTATTCCAAATTTTCAAGGCAAAAGTCTTCAAATACTGTTTAGAGCAACAAAGAGACTATTTTGTCTTGTTAAAGCTTTCTAATACAAAAAAGTATATCCAGCGTTTGATGGGGTGTAAATGAGCCGGAAATTAAAAAGGGCAAATTTTGTAAATTTCGGTCGATATTTCACTAAAAAAGTTCAAATCTGTGGAGTAAATCGATATTTCCGTACATTAAGATTGAATAAATTAGTTTGAAGGCGAGGTGGATATTTTCGATCAATGCAAAGCAAATTTCAAAAACGGATGTTTTTCTTATTTGTATGGACAATTCTGGGCCAGAACTTGCGTTATAAAGAGAGCAGAGCTTATAAAAATACGGTCGTAGCAATTGCTAAAAACTTAGTTTAAAACAGTAAATATTTATGAAATCTTTATGTGATGGGTGGCAGTAAACAGGGGTTAACGGTTGTAAGAGCAGATGTTCAGTCTGTTAAAGGGAGGGGACGATCTGGCTGTCCCTTCTTCATCAGACCTGGTTTTGTATGGACTTTTCCTGGCTATGGCTCCGAAAATCCGAGATTCTGTACTTTGCTGAACGCGTAACGATCAGGGCTTTCCTTATTTTCAAAGAAGCTAAGGATAAGATAAAGGTCTCGAGTCGGACTTGGGCAGGGACCTGCAGAGAAGCAGAGAAAGAAGAATCTGCAAGGGCCTGATCCAGGAATTCATTGAGCGCGTTTCCAGATCGGATCAGGCAGTAAAACGATCTGTACTCTTTCTGTCTATACGATCTGTACTCTATCTGTCTATATGGCTGAGGTTCAATACTGTTCGAGTTCATTCGCAGAGATTCGCTGCATTCCGAATCTGCATGCATTTCGAAGTCTGTATTCCATATCCGGTCTGAATGGACAGAAAGCGCTGCGCGCCCGGTTCTGTCTGATCCAGGACGCGAAAGCCGGGTGCTCTTTTCAGTATTGGTTTTGATCTGTGTTTCAATATCGACCGATTCCATGCAGAAGCGGATATACCGTTTGCAGAAAACGATTGAGCCGGCACTCGGATCCAGAAGGCAGGCTGCAGTATAGAACTGCACTGTTGCTTCCAGAATCTAAGATGCAGGCATTTAAGAATACTGCAGAAATACCAAATTGTAGAAAAATTCAACATTCCCCGATTCCGATAACGTTTACATTTCTTCGGATGTACCTGGGAAAGCGTTTGCCTGAACGGACGCAAAAGATTCTACTGATATTTAAATAAATCAATTTGAAAATATTATCCCAAATTATCACAAAATGTTTGGAAATTGCGGCTGTTTGTTAGATAATCCTTGTGTCATCATTCCATCCCAGATTGAAACCTTCCAATATGAATTGTTGATACAGGATAAGACGATTCGTATAAGATTGCTGTCTAAAAGAAATGATTTTTAATCGGGTGGAAATGGGCTGACTGGCATACTCTTTTCTTTTCATGAAAAGCTATGCCAATCCCTGTCTGCGAGCCCTGAGCTTTGCGTTAATTCTTCGGCATTATTTCGCAAATTTTCCGTCAAATTTGGTTTATTTGAACGAAAAATCTAAATCTTGATCCAATTTGTGCAAATGATATGGGAATGCATTGTTTATAATCGTAGATAAGAGAGTGCTTTCACAGCATAGCTTGACAGAAAGGAGAGATATAAATGCCAAACATTGTTGCGACTCGAATTGACAACCGTCTGATTCACGGACAGGTTGCAACACAGTGGGCCGGGGTGGTTGGAGCAAACCTGCTTCTCGTTGCAAACGACGCAGTTGCGAAAGACCAGTTCCGTCAGGGCCTGATGAACATGGCTGCTCCAGCTTATGCACAGACTCGTTACTTCAGCATTGATAAAACGATCGCTGTCATCAGCAAAGCAAGTCCTGCTCAGAAAATCTTCCTGATCCTGGAAACTCCTCAGGACGCGTTACGGCTCGTCGAGGGCGGCGTGCCAATCGATGTTCTGAACATTGGAAACATGCACATGCATGAAGGAAAACGCCAGGTAGCTACGAGTGTTGCGGTAGACGATGACGACGTCGCCACATTCAAGAAGCTGCAGGATCTCGGTGTTAAACTCGAAATCCAGCGCACACCTAACACAGCTAAAGAAGACGTTTCCAAACTCTTTAGCTAAATTGCACTAACAAAACAAAGGAGAAAAATTATGCAAGTCGTTTTGTTGGCAATCGTTACATTCCTGTTCGCGATTGACCAGTTTTCCCTGACTGAGATTATTTACCGTCCAATCTGCGCTTGCCCGATCATCGGTGCAATCCTGGGCGATGTAAATACCGGTCTGGTACTTGGCGGAACATACGAACTGATGATGATTGGTTCTATGCCTGTCGGCGGCGCACAGCCCGCAAACGTAGTTATCGGTGAAGTTGTTGCTATGATCTTCGCCTGCCAGACAGAGATGTCCGTAGACGCTGCTCTCGGTTCTGCTGTAATCTTCTCTGTATTTGGTACTTATGTAGTAACCATCGTGTTCACAATCGCTTCTTCCTTCAACGCATGGTGCGATGACACCTGCTCCAAGGGTGAAACAAAAGGTGTAACGAATGCTGTCCTCGCTGACGTAGCTCTTCTTGGCGGTCTGTTCGCAGTTATCGCTATCCTGGCTTACGTAGGCGGCGCTGCTATTCAGCCTGCAATGGAATCCCTTTCCACTAACGCTTCCTGGCTGATGAACGGCGGTCTCGCTGTTGCCGGCGGCATGATGCGTTTCGTCGGATTCGGCGTTCTGCTGAAAATCATGCTTTCCAACGATATGTGGGGCTACTTCCTTGCTGGATTTGCAATGGCTCTGGTTATTGGTAATATCCCAGCATTGGCTTCCGCTACTCTCGTACTGATTGCCTTCATCGGTATCGGTATCGCATGCAGCAACTACTTCACTTCAATCAACATTAAAGAAGCTGCATCTAACGCAGGTTTAGGAGGATTCTCTGATGGCATCTAATACAGATCTCAATCTGCAGGATATGCAGTATTACACAGATCTGACTCCAGCACCAAAACTGGATAATGGAACCCTGACGAAAATGATCTGGCGTTCCTGCAACCTTCAGATCTGCTTCAACTACGAACGTATGCAGGCTATCGGCTGGCTCTGGTCCATGCTCCCTGGTCTGAAAAAGATTCACACAAACAAAACTGACCTCTCGATGTCCATGTGTCAGAACCTGGACTTCCTGAACACGCACCCCTTCCTGGTAACATTCGTTATGGGTCTCGTTCTCTCCATGGAACAGAACAAAATGGATATCCAGACAATCCGTGCTGTACGTATCTCCACTGCTGCTCCTCTGGGCGGTATTGGTGACGCTCTCTTCTGGTTCACACTTATCCCAATTATCGCAGGTATGACTTGCGGTATGGCTATCAACGGATCGATGATGGGTCCAATCCTGTACTTCGTTATTGCCTTCGGCATTGAAATGATTCTTCGTTACGTCCTGATGTACTGGTCTTACAACCTCGGTCTGGATGCAGTTAAGATGATGACAGCTAACGCTAAAGAATTCACACGCGCTGCTTCTATCCTTGGTGTATTCGTTGTAGGTGCTCTTACAGCTAACTACGGCGGCGGAACCACAACTGGTATCGTATTCGCTAACGGCGAAAGCCCAGTCGTTCTTCAGGATTACCTGAACCAGATCCTGCCTTGCCTTATTCCTCTGCTTCTGACTCTGCTGATGTACTTCCTCCTCAAAAAAGGATGGACACCAATCAAATGTATCCTTCTGCTCCTCGTTATCGGTATCGTAGCTGGTATGTTCGGTATCCTCGGATCCGGATATGATCCACTGATCCCAGTACCTTGGTACACATCGAAAGATGCAGCTCTGCTTGCAGCAGGCATCGACCCAGCAGCAACTGGAATGCTCTTCTAATATTTGTTAACTTGACTCTGCCGATCACTCGGCAGAGTTTTGTTTTTGCGGCTTTGAACTCGATCTGCCGTTTTCAACGGAAACGCACGAAATTTCAAAGCCGTTTTTTTCTGTCTTCCCTCGATCTCGTATTTTTAAGAGGATGTAACTTTTGATTTTGAAGAAAGCAAAATCCTGACATAAGCAGTAGATACAAAAGGAGAAGCTTTTAATACATTCCACGCAGGAAATTCCAATCCTCAATCCTGACGATAAAATGAGACCAAATCCTTTTTCCCCAGCCAAGAGACTGGCGTTGGCTTCGGGTAAAAGAAAAAGGAAGTGAATCAAACGCTTTAAAGCGAGAAGAAAGGGAGAAATCAAATGAAGGCTTCGAAATGGTTAGCCCTGCTGATCGGACTGTCGATGAGCATCGGGCAGCATCCTGTTCAGGCAAAGGAGAGCATGGAGGATTAGGGTCAGACTATTCCCCAAAGTCCGGTCGCCGATCGACTCGATCCATCCGCTTTTAATTCAGAATATTTGAACTGGCTCAAAGATCCGCATGGACAGGCTCCTTCTTCGATGGATCTTTCGTATCTTTCCGATCATTATGCAAGGCAATATCGAAAGAATCAGAAGACGAAAACGTCGGCTAGAACGCTCCCGTTCAGATTCAGTCTGCGGGATCAGGGAAGGTTGCTTCTCGTGGAAGATCAGGGATCGCTTTCGACATGCTGGGCAATTACCGGGATAGAGGGTGCTGCGCAAACGCTATATGATCAGGAACATGGACTCCAGCTTTCTTCCTTGCATGCAGCATGGTATACGCTGACCGGGAAAGAAGAAGAGATTTTGCAGATGAATGGGGATCCGTACGGGAATGGGGGAAGCAGCAGTCTTCTTGCACCGTCATTAGCCGCCTGGAAAGGACCGATTCGGGAAGAAAAACTGCCTATGTCTGATTTTGATCGTATCCCTGACGAAAGCATGCGCTATGAAGCGGACTTTCATCTGCAGGATGCGTTCTGTCTTCCTACCTCTGCGTACGAAGATCCGGATCGAAATACTGTGGACCAGCAGATCATCAAACAGGTTGTCTATGACTACGGACCAGCCGTCATTAACGTAAACGTCGGCAACTACAGCGGCTACATCGAAGAAACGAATGCCTGGGATAACGAACCGGGACATCTAACTGATCATGTCGTACAGATAATCGGCTGGGATGACAGCTTCTCCAGAGAAAACTTTAACGAAAGTGCGCAGCCCGAACATGACGGCGCCTGGCTCGTTCAAAACAGCTGGGGGTACGACTGGGGAGAAAACGGAACTCACTGGCTCTCCTACGAAGACAGCGCAATTTCCTTTGTTACTGTTTTCCTTCTCGAATAAAATGACAACTATCAGCGCAATTATCAATACGATACCCTGGGGTGGTACACCTCCCTGGAAGGCAGCAACAATAACCCGTGTCTGGGAAAAGCAGCCAATATTTTCAGTGCGAAAGAAGATGAACTTCTTGAGGCTGCTTCGTTTTATACGACGGACGCTGGTACAGCCTATACCCTTTCGGTCTACACGGAGGTGCAGGGGGAAAATCCGGAAAACGGAAGGCTGGTCAGCCGACAGAGCGGAAGCGAGCAGTATACCGGCTATCATACGATTGAGCTCGAACAGCCAGCCGTTCTTCACTCCAATTCCCAGTTCAGCATCGTTATCGAATTTGATAATCCGGAATACGAGAATCCCATTCCTGTAGAAACGTATGGCTGTGAAGACCCGGAAGAAGACTTTGTGGAAGAAATGGGAACGGGACACGAAAGCTACGTCTACGATTATGAAAGCGCGCAATGGGAAGACGTTTACGGGATGGCCGACAGTTTTGTCCTGACCAACGTCTGCATTAAAGGCTTTACCAATCCGCTGCCAGAATCTAAAGAGGAGCTTAGCACCGTTCGTTCTTCGCAGATGGACGGGGAAGTCAACGATGGAACCCTTCTGGAACTTTCCAGTGCAGGAAATGAACCGATCGAATATTCGATGGATGGATCGGTGTTTGCCAAATACACTGCGCCGATCGAACTGCGCTTTGCTTTGCCGGACCAGACGCATACACTGCTGGCTCGCACGGTAAACGAAGAAGGTCAGACAGGAAATACGGTTACAAGAACGTATTCCAAAGCATCTGCGCAAATCGGGACGAATCGAGTTGACTCCGCACGCGCCCGACAGATCGTTTCCTTTGAAAACGGCAGCGCGACGATTGAACTTCGCAATGACGAAGAGGACATTTATGTCCAGACCATCAGTCCGGATTCGATTGCTGTAAACGGCGAGCCCGCCGAACGATTCGCCTGGTCCGATCCGATTGAACTGGAAGAAGGAGAAGAAGTAACCCTCCAAATCAGTGCAAGCGCACCAGGCAAGAAAAATTCAGAAGCAGCCCTCCATGTCCGTCGTTCGCCTCTGCACTTTGTCTATCGCAGCGAAACGATTTCGTTTGATTCGAAATATACCGTCAGCACGCTAGATGGCGATCCCATTCCGAACGGCGATTCGATCGGCCGTCTCATTGACGACGAACTTCCGGCGCCGCTGCTGCTGACGTATACAGCTGCTGACGTATACAAAGGAAGAGGGAACTTCCGTTACAGAAACCTGGACAATTCCAGCTCGATGGTCCTGGCCGGTGATCGGAATCGATTATGCGAACGAGCGGATCAATGCCATTTTTTCTCCAGGCATTCGTTACGGCTATACTCCAGATCTCAGCGATGGAATCGAATTCACCTATGATGAGATGCTTTCCGTAAAGCCTGGGGTCGATGTTTATCTGCAAAGGGATGCGACAGACTATGACTTTGCTTCTGCGATTTATCGCTTTAAAATTCCCGAACGACCGAGCGCTCTTAAACTGAAAATGGATCTGGTGACTTCCTCCACTCTGAGCGTTCAGAAAGTTGACGGCGGTATCTACGCGATTGTAAAAGCGCAAGAAGACATGAAGGATCCGGATCTGGATACCCTCGAATGGCAGGGCAGTCCGGCTTTCGTCCCTCTCGAACCCGACACGTCCTATCGGATTTACGCGTATACGCGGCCAGTGTTTAATGCGTTTGCTTCTGAGGCAGCGAGCCTGGAGGTTCGAACAAATCCAATGCAGGATCTTCTGGATACGGTATTTCGCAAAGGAGCCGTTCTGATGCAGACCAGCGAATCAAGCGCACAGTTTGGTCTGTATGAAGAAGAAATTTTTACCCATCTCACAGACGCTATCGAGATTCTGGAAGATCGTTCGTCCCATACAACGGAGCAGGCGCAAATCTGTATAGATACTTTGCATCAGGATCTGCTGGAACTGCGGCTTCTTCCGTCCAAAGAACGCCTGGATGAGCTAAAGCAAACCAGCTAAAGGAAATGGAATGAATGCTGGCAGGAAAAAAGTTGAAAACGGCTGGAGCAGAACCTCCCGGAACGGGCTGAATTTCTGCTGCAGCCGTTTTTCTGTTTATCCCTGATTATCCCCGATTCTGCTGCTTTGCATACGCCGTTATGGAATCCGCCCGCCAAGTCGAAAAAGCCCGGTGAGTGGCATTTTTTGCATATCCTGTTATGGTGATCATGAATGAAAGCGCATTATGTTTCTTTTACAGTCCAAAACGGATTAATAAGAAGGAAAGAAGCGCTGCGTTTTCGCATAGAAAGCAGGTGAACGCAAATATGGAATCCCAGACAAACGATCTGAAAATTCTTCCTTTTGAAGAAGACTGTAAATACCGTACAGAAATTGAAACGCTGTACCAGAACTCTTTTCCCGATTCGGAGCGAAAGCCGTTTTCGATGATTCTCGATGGAAAAAAAGAAGGAAAAATGGAGCTCTTTTACGCCGAACTTCATGAAAAGCCGGCTGCCCTCATTTTTCTGATTCGAAATAAAAAAGCGGACATTCTCGACTATCTGGCCGTCGATCCGACGATTCGAGGCCATCGGATCGGATCTCGCATTCTGACCTGGCTGCAGGAAGTTCGAAAGCATCCGTTTATTGTTGAGATCGAAAGCACCAAGGCGCCGACAACCGAAGAAGCTGTGCGCAGAAAGCGGTTTTATCTTTCTTCTTCCATGAACGACTGCAAGACTACGATTACGCTCTTTGGCGTGCCGATGGAACTGTTAAGCTGGCCAGTACCGGTGCATTATGAGTTTTACGAATCCATTCTGGCGGACTATTTTGGAAACGATCTGATTCGCTACGTATCCAAAGGCGACGCGTCAAATTAAGCTTTTGTTTCGTTTTATCAATTTCGAAGATTCAAACGGAAGGAATCCTTTTATAATAGATGTACCTAGGAGGAAAATACTGTGAAAGTAATTGTTACAAAAGACTATGATGAGCTTTCCAAAGAAGCGTTCAAAGTCATGAAAGAAGTCCTGGATGCACGTCCAGATGCAGTCCTCGGACTGGCTACCGGCAGCTCTCCGGAAGGCCTCTATGCCGAAATGGTAAAGGATCACAAAGAAAACGGAACTTCCTACAAAGACGTTCATACCTACAATCTTGACGAATACGTAGGCATTGACCGCAACGATCCGCAGTCCTACTACACATTCATGAACGATCATCTGTTCAGCCACGTGGACATCGATCCAGCCAACACGCATGTTCCTTACGGAAGCACTGCAGAAGATGCAAAAGCCTATGACGATCAGGTAAAAGGCGTAGATATCCAGCTGCTCGGTATCGGCCGCAACGGACATATCGGATTCAACGAACCGGGCACACCGTTCGATGAAAGAACGCATATCGTTGAACTTACCGAAAGCACACGCGATGCCAACAAGCGTTTCTTCGATGACGACATCAACAAAGTACCGACACATGCTATCACGCAGGGTATCGGTACCGTTATGGATGCGAAGAAAATCCTTCTCGTAGCCAACGGCGAATCCAAAGCGGATGCAGTAAAAGCCATGGTAGAAGGACCAGTAGACACAGCCTGCCCGGCTTCTGTTCTGCAGAACCATCCAGATGTAGTCGTAATCGTAGACGAAGCGGCTGCGTCCAAACTCAATCGCTAATCACAGACTTCAGTCGATCTTTCCAGATTCTGCCCCAACACTCAGATTATTCGGCAGAACCAGTATCCTATAGACTGTATACGTTCCGGCAGGCGAAAACGAAAACCTGCCGGTTCTTTTTCGTTTGCGGCCAAGAGAGGCGGCTGGCGCCTTCCGTCCTTTTCTGCCTCTGTAAAATTCGCTAAGATAATCGAAGATTCAGATTCGCCCGCTGCGCTCACAAAAGAGAGCAGACGATAAGGATACAGATAAAAAAGAGACCGCTCTTTTGCTCCTTTTGAAAACTCAAATTCTGGCGAATCGGAAAGGAAAAAACTATGGATCAGAATAACCGTCCCGCTGTGGACAGCACGAATGATAATTCTGCCGCACCGCGCCGATCCAGAAAGAAAAAAGTTACGCAGATCATTCTCTATATTCTTATGGCGGTCTGCGTAGTCGTTCTTGGCGTGAGCGGCTATAAGATTTACGAAACCTGGAACGAAGAACGAACCATCCAGAAAGAAACGGATGCCTTTAACCAGTACGTTACCGGAAATAATGCCGCCGGCGATGAAAACGGTCAGATGAGCGAAGAGGCGCCTTCATTTACCGTCGACTGGGAAGGTCTGAAAGCGGCCAACCCGAACATCAACGCCTGGATTCTCGTTCCGGGAACCGGAATTTCCTATCCGGTCGTTCAGGCCATGGACAACGATTATTATTTGAATCACTCGTTCAACGGCGCCTACAACCGTCTGGGTGCTGTATTCCTGGACTGCACGCAAAATCCGGACTACCAGAACCAGAACTCGATCATTTATGCCCATACGGCTGACGTCGGCGGCATGTTTACCAACCTCAAGGATTTCAACGATCTGGAGTTTTTCAATGCCCATCCGTATTTCTGGCTGCTGACGCCGTCGCAAAACTATCGGTGCACGATCAACGCGTTTTATGCCGGAACGGATGATTCACCCATTTACACCACCGACTTTGGCGACTACCGCAAGGACATTCTTGATGAAATCCAGAATGTCTCCCTCTACTACCGTCCGCTCGAATACCGCAACCACAACTTTGTGACGCTTTCCACCTGCAACATGGATTTTGGCGTACACAGCGATCAGAGGTTTGCGCTCATGGGCATGATGGAAAAATGGAGCGCCCCCATTCCGGCACCCGAAGAAAACTAAGCCGGCAAAATTCACGAAGAATACCGTTTTGGAAGTATCCGTTCCAAACCGGTTTTGCCAGAAGATGGAGTTTATGATTCCGTCTTTTTTTGCTTCCAGTTCCCGTTTTTCAGCCGAACCGGCTAATTCGTGAAGTCAAAACAACACGTCAATTGCACTTTTCGCAAAGACGAATCACAGAAGGAAACGATGAGTAAACTAAAAAACAGCGGATGAAAAATGATCTGCCCATCGGTTCAGACCGATTGAATTCTCTTATACCCAGAAAAGAAGAAAGAACTGCGAAAAGAAAGATTATTGGATAAACGAAAATCCAGAAAGGATCCTTACGATGAAAAAGTGTCCAAAATGCGGTACGGCGAACCGGGAGGACAGCCGTTTCTGCGAGCGCTGCGGTACAGATTTAGCAGAGGCTCCAAAGCCGGAACCGACGAAATCCGATCGCCCGCTCATCTGTCCCAACTGCAATACCCCAAACCGATCAGACGATGCTTACTGTAAACGCTGCGGTAGCGCTCTGCCAAAGCGGTCCAAACCGAGAACAGCGGCAGCGCGTCCTGTACAGGCTGAGTCAAATCGGACGCAGAAGCCTGCAAATCAAAGCGTCATGCTGACGACTTCAAAAAACAAAAAGAAAACGGGTCTGTACGCGGGCATTGGGATTGCTGCTGTATTTGTGGCGGCTGTTCTGATTGGCGTATTCGTTTTTGGACGAAATTCGAATGCGTCCACTGAAAATCCTTCCGCCCAGACAGCCGCAGTAAACAAAGATTTCGAGAACAAGCAGGAAGATCGCAAGTCCGAAGAAGAGGAGTCTTCGAAGTCAATCCATTCCGATCGGGAAGATCCGGCTGAAAACGTGGCGAGGGAAGACGAACCTTCCTCTTCGCCGATTGATTCCACTCCGGACGATGTATTCGAGAAATCTTCTAGCTCAGAGACTAAGCTGCCGATAGCGCACATTACCCGGGAAAAATCCAATTACAGCGGTCCGGCGGCTGCACAGATCATTCTCGAATCCAAAGGAATCATTTCCAGTCAGGAAGAAATCGCCAATGGCATCATGATCAATGGCGTCAGCGATTTCGAAAGGCTGGCGAGCTATCTGACCCACGCATTTGACGTCAATGGCATAAGCGCACAATATACCGGCGTATATATGGACCTCTCGCAGCTGACCGTGGCGCAGGAAGACGCTCTGTTCAATTCGATCGATACGAATCTGAGCACAGGGTATCCCACGATCGTCTGCGTGAATTTCCAGACTGGCCAGCCAAGTACGTACGGTCTGATTTGTGGAAGCAAAAGCGATAATGCTGGCAGCACGATCTATACCCTGTATATTCCTGATGAAGCAGGTCATACATACGACGTGACGAAAGACGATCTCATTCAGCTGATGACCGGCACCGGCTTTTTCTGTTACCTGTATTAAAACGACAAGTATCCAAACGGCAAAGAAGCGATCCGATCCTTGCATTGACATTGAAGACATTTTAAATGGATATACACCACCCGGCGTAACTGGATAATCGCCGGGGATTTTCTTTGAGCAGCGCTTGATCGATAAGGGAAGGGGACAAGGACAAGGCAGGAGGGAATTGCTACAGTCCGCTAAGACTCTGGCAGTCTCTGTTTTCAGAGGATATACTCCGGTCTTTGCCGGTTTTTTCGGGCTAAAAAGGCGGTATCAGCTTTATCTGAAACGGATACCGCCTTTTGGTTTTATACCGATCTGCTGCGCTTTTTGTTATTGTCTTCTCGTAGACCTTTCTTCATTTGTCTGGCGGTGAGGACGGCTTTGTTCAGCTCGAATGAGATTCATTCGGCCAGGCTTCGAGTGCGTTCTGCTGGTTCAAATGCATACCTGTATCCCTGGTCAGACCGGTCATAGAGGTAAAAACCCGCAAACACCCGCATGAAGAAAACCAAGCACCAGAAATTTACAAAGGAAAACGGTCTGGAATCATTCGTTCCAAATCGAGCTGAAAAGAGATGGAGTTTACGATTCCATCTTTTTTTCGCTTCCAGTTCACGTATTTCAGGCAACCCGTCCATTTTTTGAAGTCAAAACTACACGTCGATTGCATTTTTCGTAAAGACGAATCGCAAAAGGAAACGATGAGCAAGCTAAAAACAGCGGATGCTAATGCGATCCGTCGATCGATTCAGACCGATCGAACGCTCTTGTGATCCAGAAAGAATAGAGCAAGACGAAAAGAAAGGCTATTCAATAACCGAAAATACAGAAAGGATCCATACGATGAAGAAGTGTCCAAATTGCAGTACGCCAAACCGGGAGGACAGCCGTTTCTGCGAGCGCTGCGGTACGCCTTTCGCGCAGGCTTCAGAGCCAGAACAGACGAAATCCGATCGGCCGCTCATCTGTCCCAACTGCGATACCCCAAATAATGCAAACGATGTTTACTGCCGACGCTGCGGAAGCGCTCTGCCAAAGCGGTCAAAACCGCAGCAGCCCTCTCAGGCCAGTCCGCGTGCAGCTGCAGGGCGCCCTGTACAGGCCGCGCCAAATCGGGCGCTGACATCTTTGAACCCAGGCGCCATGCCAGCGACTTCAAAGACCAAAAAGAAAACAGGTCTGTATGCGGGCATTGGTATTGCGGCATTATTTGTGGCGGCTGTTCTGATCGGCGTATTCGTTTTTGGACGAAATTCGAATGCGTCCAGTGATCATCTTTCTGACCAGACCGCAGCCGTAAACAAAAAACTGGAAAGTCAGCAGGAAGATCGCAATTCCGCACAAGAGGAAACGTCGGCGTTCATTCCTTCCGATGGGGAAGATCGGACAGGAAACGTGACGAGTGCAGAAGAGCCTTCCTCTTCGCCGAATGATTCCAATCGTGACGATTCGTATGAGAGTCCTTCCAGCTCGGCTGACACGCTGCCGCTGGCGCATATCACCCGGGAAAAATCCAATTACACAGGTCCGGCGGTCCCCCAGATCATTCTCGAATACAGGGGCATCGTTTCCAGTCAGGAAGAAATCGCCAATAGCGTCATGATCGATGGCGTCAGCGATTACGAGAAGCTGGCAGGCTATCTGACCCGTGCTTTTGATGTCAATGGCATCAGCGCAATGTATACCGGCGTGTATCTGGAACTCTATCAGCTGACCGCGGCGCACATAGAGGCTCTGTACAATTCGATCGATACGAATCTGAGCATAGGCTATCCCACGATCGTCTGCGTAAATTTCCAGACCGGCAACTCGAACATGTACGGCCTGATTTATGGTAGTGAAAGGGATGAATCCGGATACATGACGTATCGTCTCTATGTCCCCGATGAAGCAGGTCATACGTATGATTTGACGGAAAACGATCTCATTCAGCTGATGACCGACAGCGGCTTTTCTGCTGCCTGTATTAAAACGATATATATCAACAAAGAAGCGATCCGATCCTTGCATCGGCGCTGAAGAAATTTCGAATGGATACATAACCCCCGGCGTGCCTGGATGCACGCCGGGGGGTTGCGCTGTATCGTTCGATCGGTAAGGGAAGGGGACAAGGCAGGAGGGAATTGTTACAATCCGCTAAGACTTTGTCGGCCTCTCTTTTCAGATGATATACTAAGCCCGATCCCTATGAAAAAAATATGTATAGTCACCGGGGGAACGGGAGGACACATTTATCCCGCTTTAGCCCTCGCTCAAATATGGAAAGAACAGGAACCGGATACCGATATTTTCTTTATCGGAAACGATGACCGCATGGAAGCGCAGATTGTCCCTGCAGCCGGCTATCGCTTTTTGCCAGTTCACGCCTCCGGTCTGGCCGGCAGCTTTGTCAATAAGATCAAAGCTGTTTTCAAGATGTTCAAAGCCCGTTCGAAAGCAAAAAAGTATCTGAAAGAAGAAAAGCCCGATCTGGTGATCGGATTTGGCGGTTACGTGACCGCACCGGCGGCT
>NZ_JBKXLD010000018.1:0-27133 GCF_047010065.1 Allobaculum sp. | reverse complement strand
TTTCCAGACGCGCATTGAAAATACGGCGGTTCATGGAAGACGAGGCAAAGCCAACCGTCATGACGGAAAGATTCAGCGCCTGGTCTCTGGCGCAGACGGCGATCGTTCGGGCGGAAGGATAAATCACATGCGGATGCAGATCGAGCTCGATCTCCTCCCAGTGTTCCCTGGGCACCAGATGACGCAGAGAATCTACGATTTCTTCGCTGACTAGAAACTGACCGCACATACACATTCCTCTTTTCTTTTTCTGTCCTTCTGCCCGCCAGGCAAAACAGCGCTCTGTCTGCGGCAAAACGGGCAGAATGGCTTCCTGTCCTGATTGTAGCAAACCCCGGATTTCCTTTGTAAAGCCGGGCCTGCGTTTTGGCCGATCGTCAGAGCTTGCGCCGCTTGATACAATAGGAAAAGCGGATTTCGACTGCAGAGCGTTTTGTATCTGCAAAAGCAAAGATGCGAAATCAAGAATATGTAGAGAAAACCATATAGAAAACAGAGCGAAAAAAGGAAAGCAGCGCTCGGGGAGGAAAGAGGATGAAAAAGCCAGAAGGAAGCAAAGGCATCATGATCGCCTTTGAAGGCAGCGACGGAGCGGGGAAAAGCACTGCGATGGCGCATGTCTATGAAGAACTTTTGAAACGCGGCCTTCCCGTCATCACTACCCGCGAGCCGGGCGGATCGCCGCTCTCGGAACAAATCCGGAACATTCTGCTCGATCCCGAAAATGAAGTGGATCCGAAAACCGAAGCGCTTCTGTACGCCGCCAGCCGCCGCCAGCATCTGGTTTCCACCATTTTGCCAGCTTTGGAAGAAGGCAAAATCGTGCTTTGCGACCGGTTTCTGGATTCGTCGATCGCCTATCAGGGCTTTGGACGCGATCTGAATGCGAAGACGATTGAACATCTCAATGATTTTGGTCTGGAAGGCTTCCGGCCGGACGCGACGCTCTTTTTTGAACTCGATCGGGAAACATCCGCAAAGCGGATTAACCTGCGCGGCAATCTGAACCGTCTCGATCAGGAAAAGGAAGCGTTTTTCTCCCGGGTAGCCGACGGATTTGAAGCCATTCTCAAAACGCATCCCGAATATTGCCGCATTGACGCATCGGGGTCGATCGAAGACGTAGCAAATCAGACGATGAAGCAGGTAGACCGTCTTCTCGAAGAGGCCGGCTATGGTCGATAAGAAAAAGCTGAAGGAACGCCAGCCGGTCGCATGGAAAATTCTTTCCAATGCCCTGAAAAGCGGACGCATTTCGCACGCCTACATGTTTTATGGACAGAAAAACCCGGATCAGAGCCGGCTGGCTCTGCTGTTTGCGCAGTCGATGAACTGCGAACATCCTGATGAAGACGGGATTGCCTGCCAGAACTGCGAAACCTGTCAGCTGATCGCCCGAGACATGTATCCGGACTTTTTCTGGCTGCATCCCGGCGGTCTGCAGGCGCGCAAGCCGCTGACGCGAAAGGAACTCGACGCCTGGTGGAAAACCAACGCGGTTCCCAGCGAACAGAAAACGAGCTGGAGACTGCGCAAAGAAGACATTCTGCGTCTGCAGGATACATTTGCCACCTCGAGCGGGACGGACGCCCGACGACAGGTTTATATTATTGAACAGTACGAACAGGCGACCGCTTCCGCGTCCAATACGCTTCTGAAATTTCTTGAAGAGCCCAAGGACGGGCTGACCGGCATCCTGTGTACAAGCGCGATCAATACCGTACTGCCGACGATCGTTTCCCGCTGTCAGCTGATCCCCATGCGGCCGCCTGCACGAGCGGCACTCGAAGCGGAAATTGCCGAAATAATCGACGATCCCGAAATTGTGGCGATTCTCGCCCGGGCCGGCTACGGTCCGGACAGTCTGGAAGCGCTCCTGGAAAACGAAGCGCTGTTTGAACTGCGCGATGCGGCGAAGGAATACTGGCCGCAGCGAACTTCGCATTCCGCCATTGTGCGTCTGGAATGCGGCGTCT
Source organism: Allobaculum sp. (assembly GCF_047010065.1). Classification (NCBI taxonomy): domain Bacteria; kingdom Bacillati; phylum Bacillota; class Erysipelotrichia; order Erysipelotrichales; family Erysipelotrichaceae; genus Allobaculum; species Allobaculum sp. The sequence continues at coordinate 25,157 of NZ_JBKXLD010000018.1, read as the reverse complement.
TTTCCAAAAGCGGATTTCCCACCCGGGAAGCGGCCGCCTTTTTCCTGCACTGCCTGCTTTACTTTCTGGAGCAGGAGCAGACGGAACAGGCGGATCGTCTCGAAGAGCGCTCAACGCTTGTCGAAGCGCTCGACGCCCTGCGTCAGCCGCTCGACCCTGTTCTTCTGATCGAACGCGTTGCCCGCGATCTGCGCAAAGAAGCGCTCAGAAAACAAAGACGCTCAACCGGCATCCTGCAGCAGGATGCATATTCTTAGAAATTTCAGCCGCCGTTTTGCATGTTCACGCAAAACCGGGCGGCTTCTCCATAGATTGGAACGGACGCTGTCGATCTTTCTTTGAGAGAAAATCAAAATCGATCGAAACCCGTCTGCTTCCTTAGAAAGGCAAGACGAATTATGTCGAAACCATCCAGTGCCGCCAAGCCGGCATCGAATACGAAAACTTACCCTTTCATGGTGTATATCCAGTTTGACGGATCCAAGAAGGTGTATACCTTCGGAACGACAATGGAACATCGAACTGGTGAAGCGGTCGTTGTGGAAACGGTTCGCGGTCAGGAAATCGGTACGGTCTATGTACCGTCGATGCCCTTTGACGCGTCCAAAGTCCAGGGCGACTTAAAAGGCATCGTCCGCCGCGCCACGCCGGAAGACCTGCACCAGAAAGCTGAAAATGAAGAAGAAGCACGCAAATCCTTTGAGATCTGTGCCAAAGCCATCGAGCGCCTCAAGCTCGACATGCATCTGATTTCCTGCGAGTATACCCTTGATCGCTCCAAAGTGATTTTTACGTACGTCAGCGAAGATCGCGTCGATTTCCGCGGTCTGCTCAAAGAGCTCGCCGGATGCATCAGCGGCCGGATTGAACTGCGCCAGGTCGGCCCCCGCAACAAAGCCAAACTGGTCGGCGGCATCGGCAGTTGCGGCATGGAATGCTGCTGCAGCCGGTTCATGAGCGACTTTGATACTGTGTCCATCAACATGGCGAAAAACCAGCTGCTCGCGCTCAATATTTCCAAACTGTCTGGACAGTGCGGCAAGCTGAAGTGCTGTCTGCGTTTTGAAAACGAAGCCTATTGCGAGCTGCGCAAAAACCTGCCGAAGCTGAATTCCCAGATCGAATACAACGGAAATCGCTATCGGATCAGCTCGATGAACGTGCTTCAGAAACAAGCCAAGCTTGAAAACCGGGAAGAAACGCTGTTTGTCTCCTTTGACGAACTGTTCCCGGCAAGAAAGGCAGAACATGAATCGACAGAAAAGCTTCCAGAATGAAAATGGACCAGCCGTCTATCTGGTCCCGACCCCGATCGGCAATCTTTCGGAAATTTCTCCTCGCCAGAAAGAGGCGCTGGAAAACGCCGATGTGATCGCGTGTGAAGATACGCGCAATTCCGGCCTTCTTCTGAAATCGATCGGAATTCACAAACCGCTGATCGCGCATCATGAATACAACGCGCATACGAGTTCGACCGGCATTTTAAAGCTGCTTGAAGAAGGAAAGAAAGTCGCCGTCATTTCCGATGCCGGCTATCCGCTCATTTCGGATCCGGGCAGTGAACTTGTCCGGCTCGCTTCCCAGGCCGGCTATCCGGTCATTCCCGTTTCCGGAAGCAATGCGGCGTTAAACGCGCTGGTGGCCTCCGGCCTGGAAACGTCTCATTTCCTCTTTTACGGATTTCTGGATGCGAAAAGCGTTCGCCGGAAAAAGGAACTCGAAAGTCTGAAGTCCCTGCCGTATACGGTAATTTTTTACGAAGCGCCGCACCGCATTGAAAAAATGCTGGAAGACGTAAAGGAAGTCTTTGGCGGCCGGCAGATCTGTCTGGCCAGAGAACTGACCAAGCTGCACGAAGAGTTCCTGCGCGGCACGATTTCCGAAATTCTCCCGCTGGTTTCCCAGCTGAAAGGAGAAATGGTCGTAGTCGTACAGGGCTGCCCGCAGCAGACTGACCGTTCTTTTGAAGAAACGGTTCGCATGGCGTCTGAACTGGCGGCCTCGGGCATCAAGCCCAAACAGGCAGCCGCTAAAGCCAGCGAAGAAAGCGGCTTTTCCAAAAACGAGGTGTATCAGGAAATGATGCGCCAGAAAAAGGAACAGGAAGAGCAGTAAAACCCATTCTTAAACAAACGAGGCTGATTTCAAAACCAGAAATCAGCCTTTTCTATATACCGGCATACCGGCCGGTTCGAAGAAAATTCCGACGCGCAAGGCGATGTTCATACAGCTCAATCCGGTCTGGAAAAAGCGGAATTTTGGGCTTGTCTAAAGGATTTGTTGTGCACAATATGAGCACATTCAAATTGACATTTGCGTGAAAAATGGAATAATGAAAAGCTGGATTATACGCTTTTTACAGGCTGCAGGCAGATCGCAGGAAATTCTGCGCTTTTTGCTCAAGGAAGAATCCAGAAATTACGAAAACGAAACCAGACGATACAAAATAAAGAAGCCGGCCCTCTTAACCATTCTCCAAAACAGAAAAGACGCCGTATGCGGATCCGCCAGACCATACCCGCTTTGGGGCAGCGTCCAGAGATCCTTTTTTGAAATCATTTATCGGCACGACATTTTGTCCGTGCCAAAATCATGAAAAGTTTAAAAGGCGCAGGCTTTGTGCTTTTCCAAATCCAGAGCCGGGCGCTACACTCCAGTTTCAGACAGAAATACAAAATCGAAATACATACACAAACCGAACAGAAAAACAGAAAGAAGGGATCAACATGGACTCTGTTATTCACATTCAGGGAGCCAGAGAAAACAACCTGAAAAACATTTCTCTCGATCTTCCCAAAAACAAGCTCATTATCATGACCGGCGTTTCCGGAAGCGGTAAGACTTCGCTGGCTTTCGATACGATTTATGCGGAGGGCCAGCGCCGCTATATGGAATCCCTGTCCTCTTATGCCCGCCAGTTTCTCGGCAATTCTGAAAAGCCGGATGTCGATCAGATTGACGGTCTTTCTCCTGCTATTGCTATCGATCAGAAAACGACTTCGCACAACCCGCGTTCGACCGTAGGCACGGTAACGGAAATTTACGACTACCTGCGTCTGCTGTACGCGCGCATCGGCGTGCCGTACTGCCCGGAACACGGCGAACCGATTACCGGCCAGACGGTTACCGAGATGGTAGACCAGGTTATGCTTCTGCCCGACGGCACCCGCACGACCGTTCTCGCTCCGATTGCCCGCGACAAGAAGGGCACGTTCAAGGACATATTTGCCAAACTGATGAAAGACGGTTTTCTGCGTGCACGAGTTGATGGGGAAATCCGTCTGATCGAAGAACTCGAACCGCTGGAAAAAAATAAGAAGCACACGATTGAAGTCGTTATCGACCGAATCATTAAAGGCAATAACCGCGGCCGCTACTACGATTCCATCAATACGGCGCTCAATCTCGGCGAAGGCATGGCGGCGGTCATGACGCCGGACGATACGCTGCTCTTTTCCTCGAGCTACGCGTGCAAAATCTGCGGTTTTACCGTACCGAAACTCGAACCGCGTCTGTTTTCCTTCAACGCGCCGATGGGCGCGTGCCCGGAATGCAAGGGCATCGGCGTCATCCAGAAAGTCGATCTGGATCTTCTGATTCCGGATAAGAAAAAGACGCTGAATGAAGGCGGCGTCGCCTACTTTAAAAACATTGCCGGCTCGTCCAACCAGGAATGGCAGCGCTTTGTGGCGCTGTGCGACCATTTCGGCATCAATATGGACAAGCCGATCAGCAAGCTGACGAAAAAGGAACTCGACATCGTTCTCCACGGTTCGGACGAACCGGTGTCCTATACTATCGTCAACAATAAAGGCCTGACCCGCGAATACAACGAGCCGATCGAGGGCGTAGCGGATCTGATTGAACGCCGCTATCTCGAAACGGGATCGGCCTGGTCGAGAGACTGGTACGAAACGTTCCTGGGCGAAGCGGTGTGCCCGACCTGCCACGGCGCCCGTCTGAACGATCAGGTTCTGGCGGTACGCATCGGCGGCAAGAACATTTACGAATGGACCCAGATGTCGGTTGTGGAAGCCATCGACTTCATCGAACATCTCGAACTGACCCCGGCGCAGCGCAAAATTGCGGAACTCGGTCTGAATGAAATCAAAAACCGTCTGACGTTTCTGAAAAATGTCGGTCTGACGTATCTGACGCTCGACCGTCTGGCGTCGACTCTTTCCGGCGGCGAAAGCCAGCGTATTCGTCTGGCCACCCAGATTGGTTCCCGTCTGACCGGTGTCATGTACGTTCTCGACGAACCGTCGATCGGTCTGCACCAGCGCGACAACGACCGTCTGATTCAGTCGATGAAGGAAATGCGCGATCTGGGCAACACCCTGATCGTTGTCGAACACGATGAAGATACGATGCGCGCCAGCGACTATATCGTGGACATCGGCCCAGGCGCCGGCGTGCACGGTGGGGGAGTCGTCGCCTGCGGTACGCCGGAACAGGTCATGGCCAACGAAAACTCCATTACCGGCCGCTATCTGTCCGGCAAGGAGAAAATTCCGTATCCGGCTGTGCGCCGCAAAGGCAGCGGCAAATCGCTGGATGTCATCGATGCCACCCACAACAACCTCCAGCACGTGAACGCCTCGTTCCCGCTCGGAACATTTACGGTTGTCACCGGCGTTTCGGGTTCCGGCAAATCGTCGCTCGTAACTGAAGTTCTCACCCACGGCATCCAGCATCATTTAGGAAAAGTCCGTGTAAAACCCGGTCAGGCAAAGGAAATACGCGGTCTTGAGGAAATCGACAAGCTGATCGAGATTTCGCAGGAGCCGATCGGCCGTACCCCGCGTTCCAATCCGGCGACGTATGTCGGCGTCTTTGACGATATCCGCGACCTGTTCGCACAGACGCGCGAAGCCAAACTGCTCGGTTTCACCAAATCGCAGTTTTCCTTCAACGTCAAAGGCGGACGCTGCGAAGCGTGTCAGGGCGACGGTACCCGCAAGATTTCGATGCACTTCCTGCCCGACGTCTATGTCGAATGCGACATTTGTCACGGCAAGCGCTATAACGAAGAAACGCTTCAGGTAAAGTACAAGGACAAAACGATTTCCGACGTTCTGGAAATGACGGTGGAAGAAGCCATTGAATTTTTCCAGCCGATTTCCCGCATCCGTCACAAGCTGCAGACGCTGGCGGATGTCGGTCTGTCCTACGTCAAGCTCGGCCAGTCGGCGACCACCCTGTCCGGCGGGGAAGCACAGCGTGTCAAGCTGGCGAGCGAACTGCAGAAAAAGCCGACCGGCAAGACGGTCTTTGTTCTCGATGAGCCGACGACCGGTCTGCATTCGAGCGATGTCCGCAAGCTGATCGAAGTGCTGCAGCGTCTGGTCGACGGTGGCAATACGGTCATCGTCATCGAACACAATCTCGACGTCATTAAAAACGCGGACTATATTCTTGATCTCGGTCCGGAAGGCGGTGCCGGTGGCGGTACGATTATCGCCAAGGGAACCCCGGAAGAAATTGCGGCCTGCCCGAACAGCTTTACCGGTCAGTATCTCGCCCCGCTGCTTACCGGCGGCGAAGCCGAAGCCTATACGAAATGGAAAGGCTTTGAAGACGAGAAGGAAAGCAAAACCGAAGAATAAAGAACCAAAACGCAAATCGGAAAAATCATCCGAAGAGCTTAAATACCGAAAAACGAAAAATCCAAAATAGCAGAAGAAATTCGAATCCAGAGCAGCAGCTTAAGGAAAAAGTTCCTCGAGCTGCTGCTTTTTTCTGCCTTTCAACGAGGAAGAAAAGGCAACGGACGGTTGCTTGAGCCTCATACGGGCTTCCCGCATACTGAATGCAGGAAAAGAGGTACGCAAATGAGTACAGGAACGATTCTCAAACAGCTTCGAGATGCATCGATGATGACGCAGGCCCAGCTGGCGGACAAAGTTCACGTCACCCGTCAGGCGGTATCCCGATGGGAAAATGACGAAACTATACCGGGAGCGGATTTGCTGGTGAAGCTGTCCGAAGTGTTTGGCGTATCGATCGACGCTTTACTGGAGTCACCGGTGATTCGCTATTGCGAATGCTGCGGAATGCCTCTTGAGCCGTCGATCATGGGGAAAAATAAGGAAGGAGAAATCGATCCCGGCTACTGCAAGTGGTGTCTGGAAGACGGATCCTTTGTGTATACCGAACCGGATCAGATGCTGGATTTTCTCGTCGCTTCGATGCCGCAGAATGGCCTGAGCGAAAAAGAATGCCGGGCGTTTTACGCATCACATCTCAAAAAGCTTCCGTACTGGAAGGGAAAAATGACTTCCGATTCCAACGAATAAGAAAAGCTGCTTTACACCCATTCCAGCCAATACTTCACTGCGAATTCACCGCCAATTCACTGCATCAGGCCGGATTCGGGCCGCTGTTTAAACAGTCAGGTCAGAATCCGGCATTTTCCTGTGTGCTGGCTTTCCTCGTTTCCCGGGGATACATGTAAACTGAGAGACTGTACGTCTTGCACAAGGTCGAAAAATCGTCTGGAAGAAACATTCGGGCATTTTGAATCCGTTTGACATTTCGAACTGTCTAATGTTAAGGAAATACAGCGGGAACACAGAAATTTGTGATGGGATACTCTATGCCGGTCATTTCTGTACGCAGAAAAACCGCTGGATAAGATATGATAAAGCTCTGAACAGCGGCCGCAAAAAACTGCGAAATCCGCAGAGCAGGGAAAGGGGGCAGAACACATGGCGAAAGCAACAGTCCGGGATCTGGTTGTGAAATTTCACTGGAACCAGGTGGCCGGCACCAGCAAAGCCCTCAAGCGCCCGATCACCCTGCCGGATATTAACCGTCCGGGTCTTGAACTCGCCGGCTACCTGTCCCATTCGCAGACGAAGCGTCTGATCGTGATCGGCGGTAAAGAATACCGCTACATTACCGAACAGATGGACGAAATCCAGCAGCGCCGTGTTTTTGAATTCGTGACGCATGCGGATACCCCCTGCATTCTTCTGACCGGCGGCCACGTCTGCCCGCCGATTCTCAAGGAGATTTCCGATCGGAAGGACTTTCCTGTCTTTGAAACGAAGACAAAAACGAGCCAGGTCGTCGTCAATGTCACCAACTATCTCGACGAACTGCTCGCCCCGGCGACACTGCTGCACGGCGAACTCGTCCGCATTTACGGCGTAGGCGTTCTGATTACCGGAACCAGCGGCTCCGGCAAAAGTGAAATCGTACTGGACCTCGTCAAGCGGGGCCATCAGCTGGTTGCCGATGACCGGGTGGATCTGTATCGAATTCACAACACGCTCGTCGGCAAAACCGCTCAGGTCATTTCCGGATTCATGGAACTGCGCGGCGTCGGCATTATCGATATCAAGCGCCTGTACGGCATTACCTCGGTTGCCAATTCCGCGGAAATCAGTTTTGAAATTCGTCTCGAAACGTATAATCCGAGCGTGGCGTATGACCGTGTCGGTCTGGGAGACAAGCAGTATTCCAACTACCTTGGCATCCCGGTTTTGAAAATGGTCATCCCGGTTACGTACGGCCGGCCGATGGCGACCGTTATTGAAACGGCGGTAACCAACTATCTGCTTCAGCAGGACGGCTTCGATTCCGCAGAAGTTTTCGAAGAGCTGGTTCTCGAAGAAATTGAAAAGAACCGCAGTGAAGAAGAGGAAGAAGTCAAAGCCGCAGCCATGCAAAACGCAGAGCCGCTCAATTAAGATGGCCAAAGCGTAAAAAACGGCGTGAATCACAGACACTGCCGAAAGAATGAACGAATACAAAAATCAGACATCGAAAAACAGAGCGCTCCCGGCGCTCTGTTTCCATATGTACGCGATATGCACGTGATGGAATGAACCCGATGTACGCAAAATAGACCGGGGATACCCGAAGTACCCCGAAACGAAAACGACGAGAATGCCGCAAGGCATTTTTTAAGGAGAGCGAACATGGAAAAATTGCCAAATTCCAATGCAGGACAGACCCCATCCTCAAAACATACTGTCGATCCGCAAAAGCCGCTGGTGCTGTTTGACCTGGACGGCACGCTGATCGATTCGCAGAATCTTGTGTTCGAGACGTTCCGGCAGGTGTTTGCCCAGAAGCTTCCCGATTACCAGCTGAGCCCCGAAGAGCTGTATTCCTTTTTCGGCCCAACGCTCGAAACGACCTTTCTTCGCTATTTTCCGCCGGAAGAAGTGGAAGACGTGATCGACCTCTATCAGAAAATTAACAAGGATCTGCATTACATGCTGCTGGGTGAAATGCCGCATGCGCTCGAAACCGTTCAGAAGCTGTATGACGAAGGGTATGCGATGGGAATCCTTTCCAACAAGCGGCGCGAACCGGTTTTGCTGGGGATGGAAATCTGTCATCTGCGTCCATATTTTGAGGCGGTATTCGCGAAGGAAGATCAGCCGGCCTGCAAGCCGGATCCGGCAGGACTGCTGCATGCGGCGAAAGTCATGGGCTATCCAAAGGAAAAAGCGGTCTACGTCGGAGACAACGCCGCAGACATTCAGGCGGCACACAGAGCCGGTTTTGTATCCATCGGCTATACTTTAGATACAGTACAAAGAACAGCACTCGAAAAGGAAGGTCCGGATTATCTGATCGATGATCTTCGCCAGCTTCCTTTTCTTCTCAAGGAGGAATCAAAATGGAACAAGAATATGATCTTGTGATTATCGGCGCCGGCCCAGCTGGAATGACCGCCGCACTGTATGCTTCCCGTGCCGGACTGACGACAGTCATGATTGACGGTACGGCTCCAGGCGGAAAACTTCTCAAAACGTACCAGGTCGATAACTATCCTGGCGTACCTTCCGTTTCCGGACCGGATCTGGCCATGCAGATGTATCAGCAGTCCATCGAGTTCGGCGCCCAGTACATGTTTGGCGAAGTTGAATCCGTATCCGCCGGTCATCAGGTCATCCTGAAAGACGGCACCATCATCAATGCGAAAGCCGTTATTGTCGCCACGGGTGCGGCAGAACGTCATCTCGATATCCCTGGCGAACAGGAAGCCATCGGTCACGGCGAAAGCTTCTGCGCCGTATGCGACGGCGCCTTCTTCCGTGAAAAGGAAGTCGTTGTCATCGGCGGCGGCAACTCCGCTCTGGAAGAAGCGCAGTTCCTGGCGCGTTTCGCGTCTTCGGTAACGATTGTCATCCGCCGCGATGAATTCCGTGCAGCAACCAAAGTGCAGCAGGACATCGCCGCAAACGACAAGATTCGCGTAATCCGTCATCACATCCCGGTTTCCATTCAGATGGAAGACGGCAAAGTCAGCGGACTTACCCTCAAAAACCTCGAAGACGGCCTCGAAGTACATCTGAAATGTCAGGGCATCTTCCCTTACATCGGTCACATTCCGGAAACCAGCTTTGTGAAGGATCTTGGCGTACTCGATGAGCGCGGCTATCTGGTCGTTGACCGCCGCATGAGAACCGCCGTTCCTGGAATTTTCGGATGCGGCGACTGCATCGACAAGGAACTTCGTCAGATCGTTACCGCCTGCGGAGACGGTGCTATCGCAGCGGAAGAAGCCTTCCACTACGTCACCGGAATCTAGGATCATTCATCGATTTCGGCAGACGAAAATTCATACAGAAATTCAGAGTCAGAAACAGAAAAAGGCGATACGCGCGCAGAATCACGAGCGTATCGCCTTTTGTCTATGGTCTTCGCTCTGCGAAAAATCACAGAGCAGCTCAGAAAATTCGTATCAGTTCATGACAACCTGATGCGGAAGGATCGTCGTTTCATCAATGACTTCAAAAGAATAGCCGTTGTCCCGATAGTTCTGAATGATCGCATCGAGCGCCTGGGCAGTCGTGGACTGGTCGGGCGAGTCGTGGAAGCGGACGACCAGCTGATAGGCTGTCATATGCTGGAGACAGGTGTTGATCAGCGTATTTGGATCGATGTTCACGTCATACCAGTCGTTGGAATCCGCGTTCCAGTCGCAGTACATGTAGCCTTTCTGGCTGACGGCACGAACGAGATCGGACATGATTCCCGTGCCGGGAACGACCGTGTTGCCGGATCCTTCCGGGAAGCGGATCAGTTTGACATCCTGACCGGTTTCTTCACGGACCAGACTGGAAATTTTGTCCAGATCCTTGAAATACGCGTCTTCGGATTTGTAGATGGCCGAAGGATTGTTGGAATAGGACATCAGGCCCAGCGAATGGCCCGCATCCGCAATTTTGCGGATCTTATCGGCGGATTCTGGATGCTCCGCCGTAACAAAGAAGGTCGCTTTGACGTTATTGCGTTCCAGAGCGTCCAGAATGGCGTCGGTCTGGCTGGACGGACCTTCTTCGAAGGTCAGATACACCAGTTTCTTTCCGTAGTTTGGATTTTCCTTTACGGTAACCGTCTGCGAATACGTCTGTTCGTTGCCGGAATGGTCAATGAGACGAATGGTAACCGGATAGGAACCCGGGGCTTCCGTATTCAGCGCCGAAGTATCGATGTGTACGGAAGGCTTTTCGTCATAGTCATCCGTAATGATCAGCTGTTCGGCGGGATACGGTTTTCCCTGGAGCAGCTCAATGCTTTCGGTGAAGTTTTCAATGACCGGAGGATGGGTATCGTTGACGCGGGTCAGCTTGACGGTCTTGCTGGTTTCGTTTTCGTAGTCATCCCGGGCTGTAATGGTGATTTCATAGGACCCTTCGCGGCGCTTGGGGTCATCGCCGGTCATTTTCAGGGAATAGTTGGACGGATCGGAACACGATGTCACGAACATGCGCGGCGTCAGATTCTCATTGGTCGTAATGGTCAGATCGTGGACTTCGAGCTCGGGGTCTTTCGTATCCTTTACTTCAACGAGAAACGGATATTCTTTTCCTTTATACACATAGGCGGCATCGTAAGTGCCGATTTTATCTTTATCTACTGAGCCTTTAAATGTGACTTTGTCTTCGGAATCCAGGAAGACCGATTTCAGGTTTCCTTTGGAGTTAAACGACTCGGTATATTCAGCCACATAGACTTCGGAAGCCAGGCTGATCGGGTTCAGCGCCTTGAAAAGCAGATAGAAACCCGCAACGGCGGCGGCAATCAGCGCAATCAGAAGCAGAATCCGATTTCTACGCCGGTTTCTGTTCCGGTTTGCCGGCCGGGATTGTTTTCTGGAAGCTTTTTTCGAAGCCTTCTTCTGGGCAGCCGGCTCCTGTAAAGAAGGGCTGGATTTGGACGGTTCAGAATTCACAGGTTCTCCTTTCTGGCAGCGCAGATTTTGCGGAAAGGTTTGCGGTCTGCCTGCTTTTTTAAACGGCCGGCGATCGTTTTTCAAAGTGAAGGAAACGCATCGTCCGGACAGGAAAAGGTATATATCAATGTAACAGAATTCTGAGCCGCGCACGCTCTTTTCTGACAAAATGACAGAACTGAACGTTTTCCCCGTGTACGTTCAGGGGGTGCGATCGGAATCGATTCAGGCGTTCGGCAGGACAAAACAGGCGGTTTGAAAACGGATGCACTAAAAATCACAAAGATTATGACGATCTGTCGTACAATCTTAAGGCTGTTTAAAGTTCGTCTTCTTCGGATACCCGAAGAAAAGACTTTATGAACCGGCCTTTTTTGAAAAGTAAGAAAAGCTGGATGAAAGTATACGGATAAGATGAAACGTGAGCGTAGGAAAGAATAGACAAAAAAGGACGGCGCATACTGTGGACAGATTGCCCTTCCTAAAATTCCTTTGCATCAGTTAAAAATATCTTTCCTCAAATATGACAAACTGAACAGGAGTTAGCAGGATCTGCGGTCAGGGAAAATGCACATGGTAATATGAATTGCAGAAATGGCAAACCTGAACAGAGGAGATTGGTGTATGAAAATAATTGTTATTGGTGAAAATGCGAAAGAACAAGCTCTGGGTTCGCTTCTGGAATGCCGCGGCAGTAATGAAGTACTCGTCGTCCCCGGAAATCCGGGAACGGTTCAGTTTGAGCAGTCGGTAGAAGAGCTCCCGGATAACTATAATCCTGAAGACATTTTTGGAACGCTGGTGGAGTTTGAACCAGATCTGGTCATTCTCTGTGATGAGGATCTCATCCGCAAGGGATGGGGAGACAGTCTCTCCAGCCGTGGATGGAATGTTCTGGCCCCGGATATCAAAGCCTGTCATATGATTGATGACAAGCCGCTCTGGGCCAAGATTATGCAGGAAAACGATATTCCGGTAGCGGATTTCCGCATGCTGAATACGATTGAAGAAGCACGAAAGTTTGTGGAAGAATTTCCATGCCCGTTCGTACTGAAGGAAGTGGAAGGCGAAAAACGGTTCGCCATTCCGTATAACGAAGACGAAGCGCTGGATCTGCTGGAAGAATGGTTTGGAAATGGACGTACCCGCGTCATGGTTTCTGAATTTAAAGAAGGCCGCCGCTTTAATCTGCCGGTTATGGTTTATAAGGCCCGTGTGGTTCCGCTTCTTCCTTATATTGTGATGCGCGGTATTTATGAACATGAAGACGATCCGCAGGCCAAAGGAATGGGCGCGGTATGCAGCGCCAGAGGTCCGATCAGTCATGAACACGCCCAGGAAGCCGTTGAGCGAATTATGGTTCCGTTCTTCAAGGTGATCCAGAAACGTGGCGTGGACTACAACGGTCTTCTGACCGGTGAATTTGTGCTGACCGATCACGGTCTGGTCTGCGTAAACATGAAACCGGGTCTTTCAGAAACCGGTGCGGTTTCCTATCTGCAGCTTCTGCGCAGCGATCTGGCCAAAGCCTGGTTCGATCTGCAGGAAGGCAAACCGGTAAATCTCGAATGGCGGCCGAAAGTAGCAGTTTCCGTTGTTCTGGCCGGCAAGGACTATCCGCAGACCGATTCCCACGATGCGCCGATTGTGATGGATGAAGACTTTGAAGGCATCATCAACTACAACCACGCAAAAGTCGGAGAAAACGGCCGGATCCTTACGGACGGCGGACGCGTACTTATTCTTACCCGCGTAGACGAAACGCTTGCCGGAGCCTGTGCAAAAGTACAGGAATCCGCAGACGCCATTCACTGCTCCGATCTGATTCATCGTTCCGACATTGGACAGGATCTCGACTAGCTGGATTCCGTTGCAAAAGAAAAGACGAATCTTCGAAATCCCTGAATAAATAAAAGAGACGGCATCGACCTTTTCGTCGATCTATGCCGTCTCTTTTCTGTTATCCGCTCTTGGCCAAAGGAAAAAGCAAAAGAAAAATCCAGATCCAGACGTCCACATAGAGGCACAAGCCCGTTTTCTCGTTCCGTTCAGGGAACAGAACAAGTGAACCGGGCATTTTGTTTAGAAAATCTTTAGAATTTAAATGTACTTTGGTCTTCCAGTTCTGATTTCGCATGCTATAATATCAAAGCGTTGAAACAAAGCGCATATGCGGACGTGGTGAAATGGCAGACACGCTGTCTTCAGGCGGCAGTGGGGCAACCCGTGTGCGTTCGACTCGCATCGTCCGCACCACTAGTAAATTAACCCGATAGGTAAAGCCTTTCGGGTCTTTTTTTATGCCCAATGTGCGATTTATGTGCGATTTTTTATTGCTTATGTGCGATGGCTTTCAGAATTTCTGTGTCATCATTATTCAAAAGATGGCCATAGATATCACTAGTCATCGATACCGATGCATGTCCAAGCCGCTTCGAAATCATGAAAAGTGGAACGCCTGCAGCAATCAGATTTGAAGCGTGAGCATGTCGGAAACTATGGATTTTGCAACGGGGAAGAGCGGCATCGTCACAAGCCTGATTCTTTACCCGCTCGGAGGTAGTGTACGAGACAGGCCGAACTCCACCGAAGATAAACCAATCTTGAGAGAAACGAGGCAGGTCGCAATATTCCCGCCTTTGGTCATCGATAACAGCAATCAGATCCGCATCAAGAGAAATTGTCCTGGCGGATCCGATTGTTTTCAGAGTGGACCACCGTTTTTCCCGGGTGTTCCACTGCCTGTGGATTCGGAGCTTTGTTCCAGACAAATCTGCAAAGGTAAGTGAGATTGCTTCGTTAAATCGCAATCCTGTCCAATACAGAAGGAAAAAAAGGTTGCGATAAACTTTGCGGTCTGGCGGAATCGCTTCAAGAAATGAATTGAACTGATCGGGGGAGAAAATGGTTGGATCAGTCAGGCGTTCCAATGTTGTCTTCTGAAACCGTGGAATCTTAGTCATCGGATTAGATGGCAGATCGTAATACGTCATCGCATAATCGAATGTGGCTTTCAAATAGCCGTGCAGTTTGTTCTTCCTGCTGGTAGAAAGTTCAAGGAAATTTTCATGCTCAAAGATTTTTTTGATTGTCAGCGGGGTGATTTCGTAAATATTCAAATCCTCCAGATCGGAGAAATAGAACTCAAAAACTCTGTGTTTCTCTTTAGTTGTTTCAGCAACGTTTCGGCTTTTTGTGAACTCTACCCACTCTTCATAAACGGAGCGCATTGAACGTCTGGATCGGGTCTCTTTCTTGGGATCACCCTGAAATTCTTTCAGATCCTTTTCAGCTTCTGCCTTGGATGCGAACCATTTCGAGGACTTTCGCTTCTTCTTTCCTGCCGGATCTGTATAGTAAGACTGCCAGCGATATCGCCAGCGGCCTTTGTGTTTCTCTCTGAGAATTGCCATAATATCTATGTCCTTTCTATCACTGGGAAGGCTGATTTTACCCTGGGAGCTGCCACTTCCAGGGCGTTTTATTGCCTGCAGCTAAACTTCTGCTTTTCCAATCACTTTTCCAAGAGTGTATGCGGAAGAAAATTCATTCAGCTGTACATCGTCATAGTCGGGATTGATCGAATGAAGATATCCCGGCTTTTTTTGTTTGATATAGGAATCGCCGTCTACGCAGAAGATGCCGATTTCTCCATCGTCTACAGCGTCTTGTTTTTTTACAAGGACCAAATCGCCGTCGTAATACTTCGGTTCCATTGAGCGGCCATCTACCCGAACAACGTAATCTGACTGTTCGGATTCTGGAGTTTCCTTTATACGGATCATTTGGAAGCTGTCATCGTCTAAATAATTGCCTGTTCCTGCGGATGATGCAATGAAGTGGTAAGGCCGATGGATGTAAGAGGCAATAGGAATCGCTTCACATTTCTCGATCTGACTATCAATGAATCCGTTAACCAGATCAGTCACGATTTGGCGTTCCCAATCCTTTAACTGATCGATTTTTCTGATTAAAACTTCGCTTTCCGGGCTAAGCGGTGAGGTCCCATCTGTGTCAATTTGATATGCGGTTTCCAGAATTTTTCTGTAATCGAGTTTATACAGCTTAAACAGCTCAATAAGTTTATCTATCTCAGGCTCTGAAACGCCGTTCTCGTAGCCAGATAAGGTTGTTTGCTTGATACCAACCTTTTTAGCTGCCTGAGTCTGGGTAAGACCGCATGCTTTTCTTCCAGCCTTTAAGCAGGAAATAAGGTAACTGTTCATATCAACCTTCCTTTCTATCTCGAATTATATCGAGAAACTCGCTAAAAAAATAGCGGGAATTACAATACTAATTGTTGTAATAACGATAAACGCGGTATATATTAAAGATGCAACGAGAAACACGTTAATAACGATTGCTAGGAAGGAAGATTTGCAAATGTTTTATTCCAATGAGCTCAAAGACTTCATCGAAAGCAAGGGATTGAAACAGCGCTATATCTCGGAGCAGGCAGAAATCGATGAGACAAGGCTATCACGGATCCTTGCCGGTAAATCGAAGTGCACCGCAGAAGAGTACTTTCGGATTTGCAGAGTTTTGAAGGTCCCGTATGAGCGCTTCTGCCATGACTAGGAGGAGCTTCTAATGACTCCACGTGAAAGGCTGGCGATTCTCGAGATGCCTTATCTTCGCCCCTGCGATATCTGCCGGGTTATCGAGAAGCCGAGAGCGACGGTATACAAAATCCTGAAGCGCTCAGAAATCAAAAAGTACCCGTCCCTTGGCTACCTGACGGACGACATCATCAAGGCTTTTCAGCTCCAGGGCGCAATCAAGCGCTGGCGAGCCAATGCATAGGAAGGAGAAAAACATGAACGAAATTCAGAACTTCGTCTTTGACGGATCGCAGATCCGAACGCTGACGATCGACGATGAACCGTACTTCGTCGGTAAAGACGTGGCGGTGGTACTTGGGTACAGAGACACCGCTGACGCTCTTAAAAAACATGTCGACGATGAAGACAAGCTGACCCGGCAATTCGCCGACTCAGGTCAGAGACGAGAAATGAAGGTCATCAACGAGTCAGGACTGTACAGCCTGATCCTTGGATCGAAGCTGCCAGACGCAAAGCGATTCAAACGCTGGGTGACATCGGAGGTCCTGCCGCAGATCCGCAAGCACGGAGCATACGCGACTGATGCCACAATCGACCGGATCCTGGGTGATCCGGACTTCGGGATCCGCCTTCTGCAGGATCTCAAGGCAGAGCGGGAAGCCAGGAAGGCACTTGAGGTGCAGAACGCAGTTCAGACACAGCAGATTGCAGAGCTTCAGCCCAAAGCAAGCTACTACGACGTCGTTCTGAACTGTAAAGATCTGCTGAGCGTCAGCAAGATCGCAAAAGACTTTGGAAAATCCGGCAGATGGTTGAATGACTTCCTGCACGAAAAGGGGATCCAGTTCAAGCAGGGCAGCGTTTGGCTGCTCTATCAGAAGTACGCAGCAGAAGGGTACACACAGACAAAGACGGATCCATATACAGGATCTGACGGAATGATCCATTCAAAAGTACGGACTTGCTGGACGCAGAAAGGTCGTCTGTTCATTTACGACCTGCTCAAATCGAATGGCATCCTGCCAACGATTGAAAGAGAGGATGTTGGATCATGAACTATTCGCATCTCCAGCGCGGCGCCAACAGGAAAAAAGCACTGACCAGAGCCGCCCACTTCCTGGGCGCTATATTCGCCCTGTCAGCACTGGCCATGGCCGGCCTGATCGACGGCGAGTGGATCACTGGCGAGCCATGCAATATCTGGCTTTTCATGGCTACGTTCGCGATTGCCGTATCCAGCTACATCGGATCGATGGCGCTCAGTGACATGACGGAAAAGACCGGTGGTGACCGATGAAAAAAAGCTCTTCTGACGGCAATCAGAAGAGCCAAGGCCGCTCGGCAAAGCGGCATTCCAATTAAAAAATCATTCAAATTTTAACAGAAAGGAATTCATGAAACCAATTAAACACAGACTCTCAGACAGTCATGACGAATGGCTGCGACAGCGAAACAAAGGCATTGGTGGCAGCGACGCGGGAGCTGCAATGGGCCTGAACAAATGGGAAAGCCCATTTACCTTGTGGGCAGAAAAGACTGGCCTTCTGGAACCAGACAATCGAGATTCAGAGAGCATGCGGCAGGGCAGAGACTTTGAAGGTTACGTCGCAAAACGGTTCTGCGAAGAGACAGGAAAGCGGGTTCGGAGATCGGGCTACAGTTTTCAGTCAGAAGAACATCCCTGGATGCTGGCGAATATTGACAGGAAGGTAGTTGGTGAAAATGCCGGACTGGAATGCAAGACGGCAAACATCTTCGCTGATGACTCCTATATGAAGGGCGATATCCCGATGCATTACTACTGCCAGTGCCTCCACTACATGGCTGTATGTGGCTTTGACCGCATGTATCTGGCAACACTTATTTTCGGTAGAAACTTCCATGTCTTTACGATCGATCGGTCAGATCCAGGTGTCGAAGATGATATTCAAGCGCTGATTGAGTCGGAAAAAGCCTTCTGGGAGCTTGTAGAGTCGAAAACTCCGCCGGAAGTTGATGGATCAGACTCCACCCAAGACACTTTGAAACAGCTCAACCCTGCCGACTCTTCTACTCCGGTTGTAGACCTGCAAGGTTTCGAGAGCCTGCTCGATGAGCGGAGTGAGCTTAAAGCGTCAATCGATGAAATGAAGGACCGTGTGAGCACGATTGAAAACCTAATCCGGGCGGACCTTGGGTCCAGTGAAACGGGCAGATCCGAAAGTTACAACGTCACGTGGAAAGCCGCTACGCGAACAATGTTCGATTCCAAAGCGCTCAAGAAAGATCATCCTAACCTCTATGACCAGTACAGCAGCCAGGCTGAAAACAGAACCCTGAGAATCACCAAGAAAAAGGAGAAAAAATCGAAATGACAACCCCTAGAAATATTGGCGCCCTCTCTAAATCTGCAGGGGCAACCTCAACTACACATGCAAAGCCTAAAACATTTGCCCAGTATGTGAAAGCACCAGGCGTCCTGAACAGCATTGAACAGACTCTTGGCAGTGCTGCCAAACGCGAAACATTTGTATCGTCCCTGATCTCGGCAGTATCTACAAATCCGAGTTTAAAAGACTGTGAGCCGAACTCGATCATCAGCTCGGCTCTTCTCGGCGACTCTCTTAAGCTGCCGCCTTCACCCCAGCTTGGATACTTCTATATGGTTCCATACAAAGTCAAAGCGAAGAAGGCGGATGACGGAAGCTGGATTCCAGAGCATAAGGAAGCACAGTTTCAGCTCGGCTATAAAGGATACATTCAGCTTGCCCAGCGGTCAGGTTTTTTCAGACGCATTAATGTCACCAGCGTAAAAGAAGGCGAGTTAATCTCGTGGGACCCGTTTGACGAAGAGCTCCACTATAAGCTCATTCCGGACCGATCACAGGCAAAAACTGTTGGCTACTACGCCTTCTTTGAGCTCACCAATGGGTTCCGTAAGGCGATCTACATGACCTATGAAGAAATGCTGAACCATGCTGATAAGTACTCTAAAGCCTTCAGCAAGGAGGCGTTCAAAAAGGTTCAGAATAATGAAATCCCTCAGGAAGATATGTGGCGTTTCTCATCATTCTGGTACAAAGACTTCGACACTATGGCCTATAAAACCATGCTCCGCCAGCTGATCAGCAAGTGGGCGCCGATGTCTGTAGATATGCAGAAAGGGATCGAAAAAGACGTAGCTGGGTCCGAAGTCGTTGAGGCTGACTACACAGAAATCATTGATTTCAACCAGGCACAGCCAGAGCCAGAGCCTGCACAGATTGAGCACGATGAAGTGGGAAACTTTGATACACAGCAGATCCTCAATGCGGAGGGAAAAGCAAAAGAACCAGAGCCGCTGAAGATTAATGCCGACGGCGAAGTTCTTTGAGGTGAACCATGACGATCAATTTTGACATTGAGTCCCACGTTGGAAAGATCAGCTGTAACGATGAGTACTCAAAGCAGGTGAATATCGGCAGCTGGAATGGCCGCAAGTCAGTAATTGACATTCGCCAGTGGCGAGGCGATAAGCCGCTCAAAGGGATCACGGTGACGAAGGAAGAAGCCGCAATCCTGATCGAGCTGCTGCAAGAGGCAATGGCGGCCGAAGAGCTGCAGTAGATATGGATAGAGGATGGGTGAAGTCGTATCGGAAAATCGAAGACTGGGAATGGTACAAGAAGCCGCTTACTGCCCATCTCTTCCAGCATTTGATACGACGGGCAAACCACACAGCAAAAAAGTGGCAGGGGTTCTTTATCCCTGCCGGCTGTCTGGTTACCTCTATACCTCATTTGGCAGAGCAAACAGGGCTATCAGAACGGCAAGTAAGAACTGCACTTGGGCATTTGTACAGCACTGGAGACGTTGAAAAAGTGACCGACAAAGTGACAGACGTAAAAAAGGCGAATTTTACCGTACTTAAGGTAAATAATTACTCGATTTATCAAGACAGCGACCGACCTTTTGACCGACCGATGACCGACCAGCGACCGACCGATGACCGACCGATGACAGCAAACAAGAATGAAAGAATTAAAGAAAGAGAGAATTACTTACTAACTAACTGCGAAACTGCTCCGGTTTCCCACGAAAAAAAGAAGATGATCGCCACATCGTTTCCGGAATCATCCGACAATGTCCGGCAGCTGCTGGAGCAGCTGTATGACCGATTTGAGCAGCCGCCAACAGCATCGACGCTCAAGTCCTGGCGTGAAGCGCTGGACAAGTGCCAGAGCGATAAAGAGCGAATCAGAATGATCCAGTACAGCTTGGGCGGCAACAAACACAAGAAGGTATACAAACGCCTGTATCCAGATCGGGGCCTGGTGGGAGATCGCAAAGGCACGCCAGACTGGTACGACAAGATACCGGCAGAGCCATCAACGCCTGAAAGCCTTGAAGAAGCGCGCAGGCTTAGAGAAGAGATCTTAGGAGGAAAATGATGCTTCAGTTGAACAATGGATTTCTGATTGACGCAGATCGAACCGGATATTCACTGCACCAGGTGCGAAAGATTGAAACTCCGGACTATATCAAAGCTTCCGACGTGACAATCGGATACTTTGGATCGCTCAGTGATGCACTGGATGGGTACGTGAAGGCGGCAGTTCGCCAGCACGTGAGAGATACAACGACTGACCTCACGCAGGTCAGGGAGCTTCTGAAAGATCTCCATGAGGAGATCTCAAAGGTGAACGCATGAATCGCGTTGTCCTGATCGGGAGGCTTACAAAAGATCCCGAACTTCGACAGTCACAGGGTGGGAAGAGCATCTGCTCTTTCACCCTTGCTGTCGATCGAAGGACAAAGAGTGAAGGCCAACCATCCGCGGATTTTATCCGCTGCAAGGCTTTCGGGAAGACAGCCGATAATCTGGCCAAATACATGAGCAAAGGCTCACTGATTGCGATTGGTGGATCGATCCAGACAGGAAGCTACACCAATCAGCAAGGTCAGAAAATTTACACAACAGATGTGCTGGCTCAGGAAATCGTATTCCTGGAGTCGAAGAAAGCATCCGGATCTGTGCAGCAACAGCCTTCATTTGGATACCAGCAGTCAGACTCGCAGTACGGATTTGGAGATCCTGCTCCTAAGTTTGACGAAGGAGATTTCCCGTTCTGATGAAAAGCATAAACATCTGGATTCCCGGACAGCCGGCCAGGGTAACACACCAGAGCGGGACACGCTACTCAAACCGGAGGACTTACAAAACAAAAAGTCTGATCGAGTGGGAGAGACGGCTTCGCGAAGGGCTTGAAAGTCACAGACCAAAAAAGCCGATCAGCGGACCGATCAGGCTGCAGGTGACATGGGGATTCAAGGCAAGACTGAAGAAAGACCTGTTCACCTACAAGCTCACCAGACCGGATACAGACAACATGCAGAAAACGCTCAAGGATGTCATGACGCTCATGGGCTACTGGGATGACGACTCGCAGGTCGTCTATGAGATCTGCAAAAAGATGTGGGTCGATGAACCAGGCATCGTTATCCGGATCGAAGAGCTCGCAGGACGATGCGAGGGCTGGAGAATCGAAGAATGATCTACGAAGGAACGTCTATGAGCGGCAAGACCGTCAGAGGCGAGGAGCTGACGGTGGATCTCAGCGGTACATGGATCACGCATCGGGAATCGCACGGATACAGATCGACGAAGATCGATCCGAACACGCTTGACGTGATTGAAGACGACTTGGAGGAAGAAGGAAATGATTGAAGGATGCCCTAAAGGAAGAGATAGCTACTCTGACGAGGCGTGCGCGGAACTCAGTGACTGCGACGTCAAAGACGAAGGCGAGCTGGTTGAAGACGAGAATGAAAAGAAAAGGCCGGGTCCGGACTACTACCGCAGCCTGGATCCTGAGCCCATCGACGTGATCAAAGGATGGAAGCTGGACTTTTGCCTCGGTAACGTCATCAAGTACGTAGCACGTGCCGGGCACAAACCCGGCGAGAGCAGAGACAAAGACCTGCATAAGGCTATGAATTATTTGCGCATGGAGCTGGAGGACGAATGACAAACGAAGAAAAGATTTGGCTGGCCAGACATATCGAGTCTGGTGAACTTGAAGATGGCACGCCCTGGATCGCTATTCCGAATCGGCCAGACGGGCACAAATGGACAGCTGACGAAATTGCAGATGCGCTGGAGTATCGCGGAGATCTCGAGGAGAAGAATCATGACAGTCTATGAGATGGCAATAGAGATCGGTCTGAATCTGGCAACGGCTGCCTTTCGTGCCAAGTACTACAAAGATCAGACTGAACTCAAAGACGAAGTAGAGGACACGGTCACAGATCTCGCCTGCCTTCTCTCGCAGATGGAAGACGAAGATGAAGCGTAAGCGCCGGCGAAGCGAGGAGGTCGCAAAGGGTTACCTGCTTGGGGTAGCTCATGCGATCATCCTTCTGCATAAAGCCGGCTGGGGACAAAAGAAAAGACTGCCCGAATTTGCCGAGGCGATGGTCGATATGTTCGACCAGTGGCAGAACGGACAGCATGGATACAAAGAGATGATCGATCAGCTCGAGGAACTTACCGGGCTGAAAATCGAAGAGAGGGAATAACTATGACAATCGAAACGTATGGAGATCGATTCGTAGTGATCGATGATGAAGAAATTGCAGGCGTCTTCAAAACGAAAATGGCGGCGTTGGATGCGGCGCATCGTTGGAACCGGAAGATCTGGAACTGGACGAGCCTTCTCGACCAGGAGGCGGATGAGAGATGAACGCTACTAAAAATACCGACAGGGTAGTCGTAAAGCGGCTTGCGTACAGAGACTGGGTAGTACTTCTGGATGATACGGTTGTTTCTCGCGTGACATCTGGGGAACTCGCTTATGCCGCCGCAACCGACATGCTTGATGAAAAAAAAGGAGGATCGCGTCCGCGCCCTGTCCGCTGTGTCGAAACGGGGACCGAGTTTGATTCTATTTCGATCGCCATGGACGAAATGGGGATTTCTGATCTTTTTTCGGCTCTGACCAACGGAGGAACAGCCGGAGGCCTTCACTGGGAGTACGTCAATCCAGAGGATAAGATCCAAAGACTGTCGAGGCGCTCACCGCGACCGCGCGTGAAAGTCAAAGTCAAGTGCGTCGAGACTGGAGAAGTTTTCAAGTCTCTTAGAGAGGGATCCGCGAAAACAGGAGCTAGTCGCAGTTCGCTGTGCAGAGCTTCGCTTCCTGAAAACTCGCATCTCACGGCAGGCGGATATCATTGGACTCGCGTCTGAGAGGAGGCAACAGCATTGAACGCATACGAAGTACGATCGGTAAAACGGCGACTTGAATCCTACTCTGATCTGCTGGCTATGGCCCGCGAAAAGGACCGCGAAGCACTAATGCTTCAGGCCAAGTACGAAGATCTGGCGACTCCTGGAGGCATCCGCTACGACAGAGAGCCGGGCGGATCCGGATCAGGGAAAACGAAAGAGTCGATCTATCTGGAGATCTTCTCGGACCAGCTTGAGGCAGAGCGCAAAGCGGCGCAGTATCGCTTTGAGGCTGAGCAGATCCGCCGGTTCATTGAACGGATCGAGGATGAAGCAAAAGAAGTACTCATCCGCGCGTATATCCATGGTGAGCGGTATTGGAAGATTGGTGAAAGTCTTGGATACTCGAAGACGGGCATTAGAAACAAAATCGATCGATGCCTTGAACGGATTCCACCTTCTATAGCCGAGGCAAGCGGATTGCTCTAAAGTGGGCACAGTGCCCATGAATATCAGTGCTAAAATGATAGTGTCGAAAGTCGTCCAGAAGTGGGCGGCTTTTCTTTTGCCCTTTGAAACGTGTACCCGGATCGTCTAATCCCTTTCTAATTCTCTACAGGCCCGAAGCGCCTGCTAAACACTCATAACCATTCTGATGAGATCGGGTACACCTTTGAGAGGGCAATGAAAAGGACGGCATATAGCCGCCGGAGGTTAAATATGACAGAGTTAGAGAAAGCTGATATTCTCACGAAACTTCGAGAATGCAAAGATATTGAGTTTTTAAAAATGATTCAGTCCTATATCAACAAACGAATAGATTTTGAAGCTACCCTTTCTTCTGCTCTAAAAGCTCAAGAGCTTGACTTGCGGTAAGTTCTAAATCGATATACTTTGCTGTAGCCAGAACAAAACGTTTCAGGTCTTCAAGATCGTATTCTTCATGCTGTCGAACTGTATGAGTTTGGTCGTTACCGAGCCAGGTGGCTGCTTTAGCAAGCTGCAAGATAGATGGATGTTGAATGTAGTCATTGATGGTCTGCATTAAAGACTGACGGTTGATTTTATCAGTTTCTCCCGGAGCGTTATACTTAGCAAAATCCTTAACTAGGTGTTCAAGAGCCTTTCGATAGGTTGGGCCGGCGGCACGCTTTAATCCGCTTTTTTCTGCTTCTGTCGCTTCTCGATATGTTTCGCAAAATTCACGAGATGTTTCTTGAAGAATGTAACTGAATTGAGTTTGTGATTCAGATTCTTCGTGTATTCTCGTCAATTTGTGAGAATTTCTTTGATAAGTTTCCCGATTAAAATCGGCTACGAAAAACTGGTGGCAGTGGTTGCAATAAAAAAGACAGGTTGACTGATCTGAATTATCTGGGGATTGATATGCCCCGCCGATAGAAAAAGATCCATAGACGTGGCAATTCGGGCAGCGATCAGGCATATCGTATCGCTGATCAGAATAGCCTCCGTCCCATCTTTGTGTTTCTGAAGACTGTTCATATAGCATTGTTGAAATTTTCATTGTCTGTTACCTCTGTCTCTATTGTACCGAGAGGCTTTTGATTAGGAAGGAGGCCTGAGCTATGACGGAAAAACAAAAACTGTTCTGTGAGGAATACCTGGCAAACGGCCTGAACGCCACTCAGGCTTACCTGAAGGTTTACAAGAACGTGAAGAACAAGGCTTCAGCTGCCGAAATGGCTTCAAGGCTGTTGAGAAATGTCAAGGTCCGTGAATTTTTGGACGTTGCCCTGGCTAAGATCCACGATGAAAACACGATGGATGCCAAGGAGGTCATGGAGCGTCTGACGGCGATCGGGCGCGAAGAAACAACGGATCAGCTGCTGACGATGGATGGCGATGTTAAAGAGGTCAAATCCAAAACGCAGGATCGGATCCGGGCGCTTGAACTGATCGGCAAAGCCTACGGCATGTTCAAGGACAAAGTCGAAATGGAAGTCGCTACGCCTGTCTTTGCAGGAGAAAGCGATCTTGAAGACTGAGAAGATCTACCTGCCGGACATTGTCGGAAAAGGCTATAAGACGTTCTGGAATTTCAAAGGTCGCTACCGGGTTGTCAAAGGCAGCCGAGCGTCCAAGAAGTCCAAGACGACGGCGCTCTGGTTCATCTACAACCTGATGAAGCACCCGGGATCCAACCTGCTGGTTGTCCGCAAGACGTACAGAACGCTCAAAGACAGCTGTT
>NZ_JBKXLD010000017.1:0-28609 GCF_047010065.1 Allobaculum sp. | reverse complement strand
CCCTTTTATGAAGCTGCTCGAAGAAAACGAAGAAGAACAGCTCAACGCAGCCGTCGATCACTGCCTGGAAAAGGGGCTGACCGCGGTGCAGCCGGCGGATTTGAAAAGCGGAAACTGGAGACGCCGCCTGCCGCTCTATAAAAAAGCGTCTGAAAAAATCCGGATTCATCATCAGGTCAACATCAACGATCCAAAAGAAATGCGCGAATTCATGGGCGCGTTTGAAGCGTATCGCACTCCGACGCATACGTACGGTCCGTTCAAGGGCTTCGCGGATGGAGCGCTGGGCGGACGAACGGCCTGGATGCAGGAAGACTATGCGGACGATCCGGGCAATCGCGGCATCCGTACGATGGATGAAGCCGCGATGGACGCCTTCGTCCGTTCGTGCAAGGAACTGGACCGGCCGGTTGTCTTTCATGCGATCGGCGATCAGGCCATTCGCCAGATTCTCGATGTCTTTGCGCGCTATCAGGATGCCGAAAATACGCTTCGCTGGGGCATTTTGCACGTGCAGATTACTGATGCCGATCTGGTACAGCGGCTGATCGACCAGCACATCTGCGTTTACGCGCAGCCGGTATTCTGGAAAGCGGATCAGGCGGTCGTTGAATCGCGGGTCGGAAAAGAAAAGGCTGCGACCAGCTACGCGTTTGGAACGCTCAAGCGCGGTACGCACCTGTCCATGGGGACCGACTGCCCGATTGAAGACTGCGATGTGTTTGAAAATGCCTATTGGGCCCTGCATCTGCCCGATGCGCTGACGATGGACGAAATTCGATCGGCCGTAACCGAAGAAAGCGCCTATATGTCCCATCAGGAAAACGAGCTGGGAAAAATCGAACCGGGTTTTCTGGCCGATCTGACGTTCCTGGATCAGGAATGGACCGAGACAAGCCGTCCAGAGGTACTGGGCACGATGGTCAACGGAAAGCTGAACACAAAGTTTTAGCCGGTCTTTGTACATTCGCCCTGCGCGCCCGTTCTCGGTTTCCGATGCTTTGCATCCTGTTCTCTGCCAGCAGCTTTCGGTTCTCGTTTTACACATACAGAGTTCAGACGACGTCAAAAGACAGAGTCGAAAGGCCGAACGGAACACAGATCGAAAACGCTTTTTTCAGGGAGTTTTTGAGCGGGATGGGGCGAAATTTGGAGAAATTCCCGCCGGGCCGACGCCGGCGGGAGGCAAACTCTCTATAATGAGTTTTCAAAGTGGAGGATATGTCTATGAAATATGGAGCACGCCGCGTAAAAGAGATCAGCGCTCCGTCGTTTTCGGATCTGTTTGCGGCTAAGGAAGCCTATACGGCAAGAACGGGAAATTCCGTCATAGATTTTTCGATCGGATCTTCCAATATTCCGCCCTGCGACGCGGTAAAGCAGGCCATCGCGAACGCGTGCCTGGACGATGACAATTATCAGTATTCGCTCTCGCCCCGTGCCGATCTGCTTGAAGCCGTGCAGGAATGGTATGCCAGCCGCTATGGCGTTTCGCTGGAAGCGGAAGAAATTTTCCCGCTGAAAGGCAGCCAGGAAGCGCTTAGTCATATCCCGATGGCGTTATGCGATCCGGGCGATCTGGTTTTGCTTCCGGATCCCTGCTACCCGATTTACCGTACCGCGCCTTCTCTTGCCGGTGCGGACGTGTACTACATGCCGATGAAACGGGAAAACGATTATCTGATCGATTTTGACGCGATCCCGCAGGATGTCGCAAAGCGGGCGCGCATGATGGTCGTTTCCTATCCAAACAATCCGACCGGTGCCGTCGCCAACGACGCCTTTTATGAGAAGCTGGTCGATTTTGCCACCCGCAACGACATCATCGTGGTCCACGACAACGCCTACAGCGAACTGATTTTTGACGGCGAACCGGGCAAAAGCTTTCTGGCGTATCCCGGAGCCATGGAAATCGGCATTGAACTGAATTCCTTTTCCAAAGCCTATTCGATGGGCGGCGCGCGCATGGCGGTCATGGTCGGCAATAAGGATCTGATCGAACCGTACGCCAAGCTGCTTAACACCATCGATTTTCAGAGCTTTGCGCCGATTCATCAGGGCGCCATTGCGGCTCTGAAACAGTCCGGGGATTTCTCGCGGCAAGTCTGCGCGGAATACAAGCGCCGGGCTGAACTGCTCATCGACGAATTTGGCAAAGCGGGCTGGGCCATCGATCCCGTGAAATCGACGATGTTTGTCTGGGCACCCATTCCGGATCGCTATGTGGATTCTTCCGAATTCCTGAACGTTCTTCTGGAACAGACGGGCGTTCTGGTCAATGCGGGAACCAGCTTTGGCAAGGAAGGGGAGCGCTTCGTGCGTTTCGCCCTCGTTCGTTCGGATGAGGAAGTAAAGGAAGCTGCATGGCGGATTGCCGAGTCGGGCCTTTTCCGTTAAGACACGCGGAGAGGGAATGAATAAACAGAAAGAACGTCTTTAAGCACCTGGAAATCCAGGTGCTTTTTTGCGGTGCGCAACCTGCAGGACAGAGACAGTCGGTCGGAATGCGGGAGTTGAAGAGAATTTTTATGCATGCTATAAATATAGCCACGCGCAAAAAAGATTAAAAAATCCGAAAGATAAGGCTCGATCGGGCATTCTGCTTCGATGCATCGAGCCGGAAAGAAGGAGGGGACAGAGGATGAAAATGACAATTGCGGATCACTTTACCTTGCCGAAGATTTTACGGTTTGCTTTACCGAGCATGGTGATGATGGTGTTTACTTCGCTGTATACCATTGTGGATGGTCTGGCGGTTTCCAACCTGGTCGGCGATCAGGCCTTTTCCTCCCTCAACCTGATCTGGCCGGCGGTCGGGATGCTTGGTGCGTTTGGCTTCATGATCGGCAGCGGCGGCAACGCGCTCATCTCCAAGACGCTTGGCGAGGGCAAGCAGCAGCTGGCGTGTGAATACTTTTCGATGCTGATCGTATTTGAAGTGCTGGTCGGCATTGTGGTTGCGGCCGTTACCCTGGTCTTTCTGGAACCGATCAGCCGCCTTCTGGGTGCGACCGATGAGCTGATGGCCGACTGTATTTTGTATGGGGCTCCGCTTATTGCCGTTCAGGCGTTCTTCTTTCTCCATACGTCGTTTCAGTCTTTCCTCGTAACGGCGGGCAAGCAGAAACTGGGACTGGCGATTACGCTGTTTGGCGGCATTTCCAACATGGTTCTGGATTTTGCCCTGATCGGCTGGGGACACATGGGCATTTTCGGCGCCGCGGCGGCTACGGCGATCAACTGGATTACCAGTTCCATCATTCCGCTGATCTGGTTTTTCCGGCATAAGGAAGCGCCGATTCATTTCGTCCGCTTTTCCTGGCGCTTGAAGGCGCTTGGGCAGTCGTGCTTTAACGGCATCAGCGAAATGGTCACCAACCTTTCGGCTTCCTTTGTACTCATGCTGTATAACGGGCAGCTGATGCGGCTGATCGGATCGGACGGCGTCAACGCGTATGGCGTCATTCAGTACATCACGTTTCTTTGTACTGCCGTCTTCTTCGGCTGCACGATGTCCGTTGGTCCCTGCATCGGTTATCAGTACGGGGCGCAAAATCATAAGGAACTCAAAAACCTGCTGGGCATTTCCATGAAAATCACGATCGTCGGCAGTCTGCTCGTTTTTGCAGGCGCAGAAGTGTTCGCCCGCCAGCTGAGCATGGTTTTCGTTTCCTATTCGCCGACGCTGATGAATCTGACGATTCACGCGATTCGCATTTACGCGTTCAGCTTCCTGTTTACGGGTTTCAACATTTTGATGTCGGGCTTCTTCACGTCTCTCAATAACGGAGTCGTTTCTGCGATTCTTTCGCTGACGCGTACGTTCTTCTTTCAGACGGCCTGCATTCTCGGACTTCCGTTTCTCTTCAAGCTTGAGGGTGTATGGGTGGCATCGCCGGTTGCGGAAGGCCTGTCCGCCATTGTCGCCTTCTGGTATTTGTGGAAGATGAATCCGCGCTACGGCTACTGGGATCGTCCGCACGGCAAGGCTTTGGAATAAGGACATAGCTCAGATCGTTTGGCCGGAATTCCTGTTCTCCATAGATTTCCTATTCTGCTTTATTTCGCTTTCCAGAAATTCAGGCGGCTCGCCTCTGTTTTCGAACAGAAACGAGCCGCCTTTTTCCATGCGCCTCTGGGATTGTTTACCATATTTTACCTGCTGATTTACTGGGTTTTAGTCGATGCCAAAAGAGATGTCGGGATCGCCGCGCGTAAAGAGAAGGGATAAATTTGTCCTTTTTGTGCGATACATAAAGGTTGTGATCGTTTTTTCCCTGTGCATTTTTGCTTTTTGCCCAATTTACAGAAAAACACACGCGTTTTCGAATTCGACGAAAAATGTGACTTGATCCGAAAGCGCTTTCGGAATAGCGTAAAGGTACAGCGGTTTTAGTAAAACTGAGAAAGTCTGTCCTGCCGTCTGGCCTGCCGGAATCGAAACCAGGTTTTGGCAGCACGGGAGGGTCAGGACACGACCGCATCACCATAAGGAAAGGAAATTTATGCACAAATCTTTTCGAAAAGGAACGAGCTGTCTGCTTGCTGCACTGCTGATGGCTGGTACGCCGATGTCGATTCTTGCGCAGAGTTCCCCCGCTCCCGCGCAAAATGACGCATCCGACGACGGTTCGCAGGAAACGACAAAAATGGCCTCATTTGTCGACGGCTTCATGCCGATGACCATTCTGAGCGAACTCAAAGACGATGTCTGGGGCGTTCCTCTGGTCGGAAAACGCGACCAGGACAACGGTCTGGAAGACCGCACCCTGGCGAACTACTGCTACTGGGACGGCACCATCCTTAAGGGAACGGATGCCGAAACGGGCAAGGATAAATACTACATGTTCGCCTCCCGCTGGGATCAGGCCAACGGCCACAGCGGCTGGGGCGGATCAGTAGCGGTCTATGCGACCAGCGACAATCTGGAAGGCCCGTATACCGATCAGGGCATGCTCTGGCCGGATTACTACGAAGGCGCCGGTCATAACGTCTTCGCTTTTGAAATTTCCAAAACGGATCCAGCCTATAAGGAAGGCTATCGCTACGCGATTTCCGTCAGCGATACCGGTCTGCACGGCGATCAGATGAACGGATCCATTCATATTTCCAAATCGCTCGACGGACCATGGGAACACGTCGGAATCATGGAGACCGACGGCAAGTTCCGTCTGAGCAACGTTACCATTACCCAGCGTCCGGACGGCACGTATCTGGCGACCGGCCGTGACGGTGATATTGCCACTGCTGCTTCGGTACGCGGTCCTTGGACGACGCAGCGTCAGAAACTGTGGTGGGACATTCCGGGAATGAACACGAGCGCGCTGGAAGACCCGGTTCTCTGGTATTCCGACGGCATGTATCACATTGTTGTAAACAACTGGCAGGAAAAGTATGCCTACTATCTGACGAGCTACGACGGCGTTCAGGACTGGACTCTGCATACGGGTACAGCCTACAGCGCCGAAACGATGGCTCAGCATCTGCAGTACACCGATGGAACGAAAAACTCCTGGACCAAACTGGAACGTCCGGGCGTCTACATTGAAGACGGGACGCTCAAAGCCATGACGCTGGCCGTTATTGACTCTGAAAAGGACGATGACCGCGGCAACGATGAACATGGAAGCAAGGTTATCGTTATTCCCTACAACGGAAAAGCGCTCGCTGAAGTTGCGAAAACCGATGAATATACCCCGGCTTCGACAAACCGCAAAGGTCTTGCGGCTCAGTCGGATACCCATATTCAGTCCTGGGGTGAGGAAGCCGGAAAGAACTATGGTTCCGAAGCCTTCCTTCAGGTTCAGGGCAACGCTTCGCAGGGCCTGCTTGGCGAAAGCGAACGACCCAATTCCGATTACGACTGCAAAATTGCTTTCGTTCGCTATGCGTTAGATCAAAACACTCTGCCTTCCGATCTTTCCAGGATCGATGCGGATCTTTCGATCATTTATCAGTCCAGACATGCAGGAAGCGCCACAGAAGAAGTGCTGCAGGCGGCTGTGGCGGACTCGAACTGGGTCGCCGGCGATGGAACCGATAACGGCGGCGGAAGCACCTCCGTAGAAAACGCCGTGACATGGTACAACCAGCCGGCGGTAGACCAGGATCTTGGCAAAGCCGAATCAGAAACGTTCTCGGTGGATGATACGGATACGGAAGTTCGTATCCCGGTCGGCACACTGATTCAGAAGTATCTCGAGAAAAATCCGGATGTCACAGAAATCACGTTTGCGATCGCAACGAAAAACGGTACGCGCCTGCACATTGGATCGAACGAATCGTCCAATGACCAGGGTGTAAAACTCGTGTCCGCCTCTACACCGGAGACACCGGAAGTGACCGGCATTGCTCTCGACAAGGATGAACTCGATCTCCATCCGGGCGATACGTATTCTTTGCAGGTGACGATCACACCGGAAAATGCGACCAATAAAAAGGTCACCTTCACTTCGTCGAACCCGGCCGCTGCGACCGTCGATGAAAACGGAAAAATCACAGCTGTAGCCAAAGGCGGAACGACTATCCGTGCCGTCACAGAAGACGGCGGCCTCATGGCCAAATGCGGCGTGCGGGTAACACCCGTCGGCGCGACGATTATCGGTCTCGATTCCGTGACCGTATATACACCGTCCGGCTTTGATGCCCGTCTGCCGCAGACCGTTTCGGCAAACTGGTCTGACGATACAACGACGGAAGAAACCGTCGTATGGGATACCGAAGGCAAGTCTCTCAGCTCGAACGGAACGCTGGAAGGCACCGTAAACGGCACAGCGATCAAAGCTTCCTGCAAAATCGAAACGGTTTCTCCGCTGCTTTCCTGGGTAGTCGACTGCAACAACGCCGGCTCCCCGCGCTATTCCAAAGCCGTAGAAACCAGCCATATCCTCAACGAGACTTATGATCAGAAATATGATCCGGAAAACGGAAAGACATGGGGCTACGTCGAGGATCTTGGCAAACACAGCAGCTCAAGCGTGAATGACAGCTACGATTCCGGCTGGTACGCCTATAACAATCAGGCCATTCAGTACGCGTTCCCGCTCAAAGCCGGCACGTATTCGATCCGCCTTGGCTTTAAGGAATGGTGGAAAGATTCAACGTCCAGCCGAAAGATGGATATTTATATGAAGCAGGGCGATACCGAAACAAAACTCGGTTCGTCCAACACCTGGAACGGCGGCAACAACTGGAATACCTTCACCGGTCGGGCCACAGTTTCCGGCGACAGTGATTCGATTCTTGTCATTAGAAAGCAGTCCGGCCAGCCCGATCCGACGCTCGCTTTCATCGAAATTTCGAAAGTGCTCGATACCGACGCTCTGCAGGATGCGGTCAATGCGATCAAGGGACTCGATCTGAGCAAGGCTTCGGCAGCGGACATCAAGGTGCTTGGCGATCTGCATCAGTCCGCTCTCGATGCGCTGCGCAATCCGGAAACGACGCAGAAGGGTGTAGACGATCTGACCAAATCGCTTACCGACAAGATTCAGGACATCACCAACCCGGCGAAAACCTGGACCGAACAGGAAATTCAGGCCAACGACGGCATTCTTTACGTCTTCAACGCCGGAACTACGGATCCGTCCGTAACTCCATCCAATATCAAGCGCGGTCTGTATCAGTCTTCGGTTTCCCAGAAACTGAAAACCGATACGCTGACCGGTCTCAAATGGGGTCTCGAGGAAGACGGCGTACATTCCATTTCGGCCGCCGGCGGCAATTCCACCTCGCTTGAAGACAGCTATCTGTACACCAGCGATTCGATCGACTACGTCAGCGGAGAGTCCGGCTTCAAATTCAGCTTTGAACTTCCAGAGCGCGTCAATGACGATTACACCGTAACTCTCGGCTTCAAAAACCCGTGGGATACCCGTCCAGTCGATGTCGTTCTCGAAGATCAGACGGTAAAACCGGGTCTTACCCTGACCAAGGGTCAGCTCGTTGAACAGACCTGGGACGTTACCGTAAATGACGGCGAACTCAATGTATTCGTTCATAACCCGAACCGCACGAGCCAGTACGCCGACCCGCTGATCAGCTATGTCATCGTCAAGGCAACTCCGGAATGGACCAGCGAAACTCTTTCCGCTCTGCTCGCAAAACAGGCAGAAGACATGACCGATCGCACCTTCGGCAAGGACAGCCTCGACGCCTACAACGCCCAAAAAGCTGAAGCGCAGGCGCTCATCACCAAAGAAGGCGCGACGCAGGAAGAACTGCGCGATATGTACCGCGCGATGGAAAAAGCCTACGACAGCTTGAAGGAAACCTTCACCTACACGTCCTTTGGCGGCGATTCGAACCGCGCCTGGGTCGACAACAACGGCAATTACATTCAGGCTCACGGCGGTCAGGTCCAGAAACTGAAGATCGACGGCCAGGAAAAATGGGCGTGGTACGGCGAAGACCGTGCAAGCGGCTATACCCCGATGGCCGGTGTTCATCTGTACACGTCCGATGACCTGTACAACTGGACCGACGAAGGCGTTGTCCTCCGTACCGTTCCGGTGAGCAGCGAAGACTACGGAAAAGATCAGAATGAAGGCTACAAAGCCGATTACTCCATCTTCGAAACCGATCCGTATTTCAGCGCCCTCTATGGCGACTGCGGAGATCAAGAACCAGACGATCCGCAGTACGAAAACAAGGCGGAAGAAACCTACTGGAATCTCGCCAACGACCGCAGTGTCATGGAACGTCCGAAAGTCATTTATAACGAAGATACCGGCAAGTATGTCATGTGGTTCCACTCGGATGGACGTACCCCGTCCAGCGGCGGAAGCTACGGCCGTGCCCGCGCCGGCATTGCGGTTTCCGACAGTGCTACAGGTCCGTTCAAGCTCGTTTCCACCGTCCGTCTCTACGCGGCGGAACATGTATCCGATCATGGATCTGACGGTACCGGCGGTGCAGTCCGTGATATGAACCTGTTCCAGGACGAGGACGGAACGGCGTATGTGATTTACTCCTCGGATATGAACGCGACGATGTATATCGCCCGCCTCAATGACGCCTACACCGGACTGGCGAAGGATCGCACAGGCGGCGTGGACGGAACCGGACTGTCGGCAGAAGAAGTCGCCGCTACCGATTACACCCGCAACTTCATCAATTCTTCCCGCGAAGCTCCGGCCATGTTCAAATACGATGGCAAGTACTATCTGATGACGTCCGGATGCACCGGCTGGGATCCAAACCAGGCGCAGTACGCCATGGCGGATCATCCGCTCGGCCCATGGACCGTCGTCGGCGATCCTTGTGTCAATGACACGTCCAAGACAACATTCCATACGCAATCCACCTGCTTCATCCCGGTAGATCTGGAAAACGGCAAGTTCATTTACATGGGCGACCGCTGGACCAGAAGCTCTCTGGGCACATCCGGCTACGTATGGCTGCCTGTCGAAATTGGCAAGGACGGCAAGATGAGCATCCGCAGCGCGACCAACTGGACGCTGGAAGATCTCAAGGCTTCCGCTAAACTTTCCTTTACAGCTCTCGATGCCCAGATTCAGATTGCCCAGGCAAAAAATGAAGCGGACTACACGCCAGCTTCGTGGGCAGCCTTCAAGGCCGTTCTCGACGAAGTTGTCGCCGGCCGTGATGCCCTGAGCACACAGACCGATATCAATGCTGCAAAAGCCCGTCTCGAGCAGGCGATCGAAGGCCTTGTAGCTAAATCCAGCCTGAATGTGGATGCGCTGAGCACAGCGATTGTTTCGGCGGACAAGCTGATCCGCAGCGATTACATCGGCGCAACCGACTGGGATGCGTTTGATGAAACGCTCGCCAGCGCCAGAACCGCTCTGGAAAATAAGAACAGCCAGGACGAAATCGACGCTGCAGCCAAAGCGCTGAACGACGCGATGGATGCGCTGGTTACAAAAGCCAGTCTGAATACCACAGCACTGAGCGCCGCAATCGATCGAGCAGAAAAACTCGACCGCGACAGCTATGTGGATACGACCGACTGGGCGGCTCTGGATCAGAAAGTAAACGCCGCGAAAAAAGCACTGAGCGACAAGAACAGCCAGGCCGATCTCGATGCGGCGGCCAAAACGCTGAACGATGCTCTGAACGCACTCGAAAAGAAAGCCGTTCTGGACTACACGCTGATCGATCAGATTCTTGCCAAAGCCAATGCGCTCAGGACGGCAGACTTCGGCAAAGCCGGGCAGGATACGATTGCTGCACTGAAAGCCAAAGCACTCGAAACGAAAGATGCAGCAGACGATCAGGCCAAACTGGATGCCTCCTGCATCACGCTCAACCGTGCACTGCTCGCTCTGCGCAAAACGCCGTCTTCGGCAAACCTTCCAAAGTAAGGTTCAGAAGTACGTTTTAGAAGCAGGTTCAAGAAACAGGTTCAAGAAACAGGTTTTCGACCCTGCTTCTTCCTTCTTCGCTTTTTCAAGCCAGACTGTGATCTTCTGCAGTCTGGCTTTTCTCTGTTCCGGGCGCTTTCTGTGCGCCGTTTTGGCCAGCTGTCCGCGACTTGGCTGGAACTGCACAGAAAAAAGCCGGAAGAGGCGACTGCATTATGCAGTTTCGCCTGTTCCGGCTTTACTGTCCTTTACGGCCGTACTGGCCAGGCAGCACAGCTGAAAAATGGTGAAAAGAAAGAGAGCGGTTATTCGGGCAGGGTGTCCGGATCGGGAAGCTTGCGCAGATCGAGCAGCAAGGAATGAATAGCGTCTGCCGCATCGTCGATCGCCTCTTGCGACTGGTAGTCGCGAAGGGCAGCCCAGCCTGCTTCTACTGCGGTTTCGAGAGCGTCCTGCGCACTCGATTTGTTATGGAAAGAAGACATATCGCCTTCAAGCAGCGAACTGGCTTTTGCCATCGCGGTTTGTAAATTGTCCGTAAAGAGGGCAGTTTCGTCGTCGCCGGCTGCAAGAATGCGAACTTCGGCCGCACTGCCAAATCCGCCGGTACCGCGAATGGCGCGCAGTCGGACATAGCGGGCGTAAACCGGTGTGAACAGCGTACCTTTCCATTCCTTGGGCGTAGTCCAGGTTCCGGATTTGACTACACGCAGACTGTCCGGATCCATGCCGACGGAAATTTCGTATTCGGTAATATCGCCGTTCGTACTTCCTGTCGGCCTTGGCAAATAGCGCAGACCGCTAATGGCTTTGACATCCTGCAGATCGATGAGCAGATAGGCATCGCTCTGCCCGGAGGAATGCCAGAAGGTGTTTTCCCTGCCGTCGGTAGCGTTGGCCACATCGCCCCAGCTGGAAATGCCGCCTTCAATGGCTTGGGCGCCGGCGATATCCCGGGATGCATCGGTCCAGTCCGCACTCAGCTGGCCGATGGAACCAAGATAGGTTGTGCGGCGGGTGTACATTTCCACATCGTAGTAGCTCCTGGCCGGCTGTCCCTGATCATCGCGGACAATGTGTTCCGTATACAGTTCGCCGGCCCGGTCGCTTTCGGATACTGTGTATTTGAATTTGAACTTGTTCGTGCCGTTGCCGCTGACATAGACGGCCTGACGCGCTTCGGCAGGAAGGAGCGTATTGAGCGGCTGGAAGGTGAGGCTTAACGTTGGGTCGCCGCTGACGAAAACCGGTTCGTTCAGTTCAAAGGTGATTTCAAACGTATCGCCGGCTTTGACCTGATTTTCATCGCCGTTTTTGTGATCGCATGTCACGATCATGTTCGTTTTAGCCGGAACGGTTGCGGCCGGTCCGTCGTCATCGAGCAGATAGTCCATGGAAAACTCGGTATAGCGCATGGCCAGCGCGCCGGCTTCATCATCGGCTTCGTAAATCAGGCCGATCACGCCGTCGTCAACGACTTCCAGACAGCCGTACTGGTTGGAGCCGATGGAATACTGCTTCGGCGTTTTCCAGTCGATCGTTCCGTCGGATTGAATTTCGCCCACGGTTGTGGCGCCGTTCGTGCGTCCGGGGCCCTGAGCGGTGGCGAGAATCACGTATTCCTTGCCGTTGTAGTTCGTGTGGGTCGCGGCAACCTGACAATACACATCCGTAACCGCCGTCTGAGTGATTGCTCCCCACGTTTCGCCGCCGTCGGTGGATTTGCTCATTTTGACTTTGCCCGAATAGTTGCGCATGAACATGAGCAGGGAACCGTCATTGAGTTCAACGACCTGGTTTTCGGTCGTTACACCATACTGGCCGACGGACGTTTCGCTGCTGATGTCGGCGCCTGCGCATTCGAGCGGCGAGCGGGCGCGTGTCCACGTTTCGCCATAGTCATCCGAGTATATGATGCTGGAGGCCTGCGAGTTGAAGTTGTTGGCGATGGAATACGTCGAGAAGACAAGGCGTCCGGCGTGTTCGCCGTGTTCGAGCTGAATGCCGCGTCCCGGACCGGTTCCGTTAAACTTCATCCAGTCTTCCTTGACCTGATCGGTGATCAGTCTTGGCGAAGACCACGTTTCGCCGTCGTCATCGGAATACGTAAGCATCAGATGCTGGTTGCGGACCGCATGCAGGTGACCTTTATCTTCGCCGCTGTACATCCAGCAGCTTCCCCAGTCTTCGCCATTCGGGCCGGTCAGCCAGCCGTAGTCGCGGTTTCCGATCGATCCGTC
This sequence comes from Allobaculum sp., assembly GCF_047010065.1. Taxonomy (NCBI): domain Bacteria; kingdom Bacillati; phylum Bacillota; class Erysipelotrichia; order Erysipelotrichales; family Erysipelotrichaceae; genus Allobaculum; species Allobaculum sp. Next base: position 16,041 of record NZ_JBKXLD010000017.1, on the reverse strand, counting down.
TGAATTTTCCCGGAAGGTCGCTCCCGTATCTTCGCCGGCAGCGTTAAAGATGTGACCGCCTTCGCGTACGGTGTACACTTCGGATTCGTCATCGTTAAGCAGTTTCAGATACTTCTTGCCGTTCACATCCATATAGCCGTGACCAAGAGAAAGGTCGGAACCGTTCATGAGGCAGGCGATGTTCTGCGGGAAGAAGTCCACCAGACAGAAGACACGGTTCGTACCGTCCGGCAGAGTCGCGTTGAGCAGTTCGGCATCGATCGTATTGGAGTCTTTCTGTTCGCTGCCGGTTCCTTCAATATCCGGCATGTCGATGATGACCTGGCCTTCTTTCCACTCGCCGTCTACCCGGCGGCGAACGATAGTGTCGATGTTGTACTGGTCCATCTGGGTATCGTTGCGCTTGTCGGCTGCGGTCACCAGGACGCCGCTGTTTGTGCGTACCAGACAGGGAATGCGGTAGTATCCGGACCCGTAGTCGCCTGGCTGAACGAGGGAAAGAATGCTCGTTCGATAGCCCGTTTTCGGAAGCCGGCCGGTCGTAAACTGAGTTACATTGGCTGCTTCTTCTTCCAAAAGCGCGCGATTGTAAAACTTCACGGCGGTAATGTCGCCATTCAGCGCGGCATCCGCGCTCTTGCCCAGTTCAATTTGCGTCAGACTGTTTAAAGACAACGGCTGTTCGATCACTTTGGCCGCCTGCCCGTCGAGGACAACGGAAACGCCGGTGCTCGTAAAGTTCACAACGGCGGTATGAGCGCCGCCAGTGTACAGCGTGCCCGCCGGATAATCGAGATTTACGGACTGTACGGTTCCGCTGGCCGTGATCTGAAGCTGGAGGGAATCTCCTGTCGTACCTAGCGTATAGATCGTCGAAGCATCGGCCGATTTCAGACTTGCGATAGGCATGAAGCCTTCGGCGCTGCTGTTTACCCGGAAAATGACCGCCGCGCTGCAGCCGTCTGTCGCATTCAGTCCTTCGGGAAGCGGTGCCGTTTTGCCCTGCATCTGACTGCCGTCAAAGGAAGCGCCGCTGATTTCTGCAAACGCTTCGGGAAGAACGTCGCGCTGTTCGAGTTTTACGGCGACATTCGTCATGGTTCCGTTGAAAAACCAGTTGTCGGACATGGAACTTTTTCCGGTGCGGTCCATGCCGCCAAGGGTCATGCGCAGATCGGTATACCCGCAGTTCATTAAAGTTAAAGCCCCGCTCTGACGGGAAGCGATCAGTTCTTCGCCGTCAACCGTCAGAAAATAGCCTTTGCTGGAAACGACCAGTTCAAATTCGTGTTTGTCGGTTCCCACCTGCAAATTGGCTTCCTGCGATACTTTGTAACTCGCACCGGTGACTTTACGGAATTCAAAACCGATTTTGTTTGTGCCCGGGCGGACATAAAGCGTCATGTAGTCGTTGGCGTTGTCATTGCCGCAGACCGACATCAGCGCCACGATGGCGTTATTGGAAGCGTTCGCCTGGAAGGTTCCGGACCAGATCATCGTATCGGCTTCGCCATAGGCGGGAAGCTGATCGGTAATGCTGACGCGTGTCGAAGCCGTTCCGTCAAACGTATAGGATTCGGCCAGTTCGGTTTCTTCCGCCAGAACGGGAAGCGTATGGAGCAGAGGGGAAACCGGGGAGGCAATCAGCAGAAGGCTGAGCGCCGCCGAAGAAACTCTTCGAAATCGTTTATTCATCTTTTCCTTTTCTCCTTTGTGTATCGTGTGTATCGAAAGTGAGTCAAAGCGGGTTTGTCTGTCGTCTGCAGGCGCCCGATTCCTGCACCGTACGATCGCTTTCACTTGTTTTCATCATATCCATAGCCAGAAGAAGGTTCTTTTCATTTTTTGAGAGTGTTCTTTGCATTCTTGCAGCAGGAAAGCTCAATTTGACTATCACTGTCCTTGGAACAGAGCGCAGAATTGCGCAAAATCTGCGGCTTTTCGCCATGGAGACAGGCAAGTCTTTCCGGAGAACTTGAAAACGGGAAAGGAAAGGCGAAAAATCTGTTATTGAATTCCGCTTCTGGACGGAAGACGATCCAAAAAAAAAGCCTCCAGAAATCTGGAGGGCGGAACAGCAGAGTATCCGAGTAAAGAAAAGAGAGAGGGAGTATTCATGTCTATTGAAAATGTACGCAAAGCATTTGGAGCGCAGAATATCGCCGATCGAATCATTGAACTCGATCAGTCCAGCGCGACCGTAGAGCTTGCCGCACAGGCGCTGGGGTGCGAGCCGGAACATATCGCCAAAACGCTTTCCTTTTATGGACCGGAGAACGATACGATTCTGATCGTGGCTGCCGGCGATGCGAAGGTCAATAACGGAAAATTCAAAAGAACGTTCGGACTGAAACCCTCCATGCTCAATGCCGAAGATGTGGAAGGGCGAACCGGTCATGCGATCGGCGGCGTGTGTCCGTTTGCTAATCCGGAAGACGTTCGCGTCTGTCTCGATGAATCGCTGCGCCGCTTTGACTATGTCTATCCAGCCTGCGGCAGTTCGAACAGCGCCATTCGTATGAACCTCGAGAAACTGTATCGATACGCCAATGCCGAAAGCTGGGTCGACGTCTGCAAGATTTTGGAACAGGCTTAGACAGGTAAAGGAATCGATCAGGAAAAATACAGGCTGCGGTTCGCAGAACGATCCATAAAGACGAAGGTGACAGCTATAGCCAGCGATCGAGGATCCCTTTTCGAAGGAAACGGGATTACGGGAAACTGGTTTCAGAATTAAGAACCGCCTGACCCCTCGATTGCAGACAACGCCATTTCGGAAAAATCCCCTCATTCTCCTTGATTGAAGGAGAAAACAAAAATAAGAGAGCGGGGACTGGTGAAGGAAACGCGAAAATGCGCTGGCTGAACTCTTGTTCGCTGCGTTTACTCTTTCCAATGAGCGAAGAGAAGGAGAGACGCGATTCACCGGAAAACGGTGGAATAACCAGGAACAGAAAAGGAAAAAGGAGATCCATTTTCAGCAATTTGCTGGAACGGATCTCCTTTTTGTATGGATTCAGCACACGGGGTACGGGTATTTTCAATCGTTAATGCAGGTATTAATGCAGGGGGGGGTCCTCCTGCGGGTTCTTTTTGGCCGAAGCCAGAATGGCGCGGATGGTATCGAACAGAACGGGTTTGAGTTCTTCAATCGAACAGGGGATGCCGTACACAATCGAGGAATAACAGACGGATCCGGTCAGTTCGAGAATCATGAAATAGACGAGCTGGGCATTTTCAAATTTCACGCCGCATTCGCGGGCCTTGGCTTCAAAGCGATTCGCCAGATCGAGACCGCCCTGACCCAGGGTGCTCTGCAGTTCCTTATGGAAGACGCCCATGGAAAGGCTGCGGCGGATCAGACGCAGAAGCAGGGGATTGTCGGAGAGCTGCTGAAGAATGCGGGAAATCATGAAAATGACCGCATCGTCAAAGTTTCGGATATCTTCCTCGTCGAGCTGGTCCTGCGCATTACGGACAATGCGCTGGGATTCCCGGTCGACCAGATAGTCCCGGATCTCTTCCTTATCCCTGAAAAAAGAATAGAAAGTGCCTTTCGCTACGCCGGCCCGGTTGGTAATGTCCGAAATGGAGACTTCCGCCAGATCCCGGCTGGAAAGAAGGGCAAGCGCAGCGCTCAGCAGGCTGTTTTTTTTATGAAGTTTATTCTGTTCGGCTTTTCCTGACATGGCTTCAGTATACACCCGAACCTTTAAAAAATATAAAAAATGACTGACAGTCAATTTTTAGGCATAGGGAATAAAGTGTCTGAAAGGGATACGGGCGTAAATATTGACCGATGGTCAAAAACTGAATAGGATGGGTGATGTGAAAGGAAACCAGTGAAAAACAGGTACTTACGGTTATGGAAAAGTGTTCAAAATTTATTGTTAAATACCGGAATATTATCTTGCTTGTAGCTACGCTTCTGCTGATTCCTTCGGTTATTGGATATATGAATACGCGTGTTAACTACGATATTCTGACATATCTTCCAAAGGATTCCCCCTCGATTGTGGCGCAGGATGTGCTGAGCGACGATTTCAACCTGGCGGGTACGGCGATGGTCGTTGTAGACGACATGCCGGACAAGGATGTGGCCAGGCTGGAAGAGCAGATTTCTCAGATCGACGACGTCGATACGACGCTCTCCAAGACAGATGTCGTGGATGCCCAGATTCCGGCAGATGTTCTTCCTTCTTCGCTGACGGATGCCATCTATTCGGACGGATCGACGATGATCATCGTCACGTTCAAGGATGCGGCGGCCAGCGATTCCACGATGAATGCGATCGAGGAAATTAAAAAGCTCTGCAGCGACAACGTGCATGTCGCCGGTTTTTCCGCTATTACAGCGGATACGAAAGCGATGGTGGATCGGGAAACGCCGATTTATTCCGCCATTGCGGTTCTTCTGGTTTTAATTGTTCTTTCGCTCGGACTGAAGTCCTGGCTGGCGCCATTGATCTTCATTCTGGGCATGGTTTATCCAATTCTGTACAACATGGGAACCAATATTTTCCTTGGCGAGATTTCCTACGTCACCAAGGCGCTGAGCATGATTCTGCTGCTGGCCGTTTCCATGGACTACTCCATCTTCCTGCTGCACCGCTATCAGGAAGAGAAAAATAAAGGCGATTCCAAGGAAGACTCCATGGCCCGGGCCATTCATGCGACATGGCTTTCCATTACCAGCTCTTCCATTACGACAATCGCCGGCTTCCTTGCTCTGCTGGTCATGCAGCTGACGCTTGGACGCGATATCGGTATCGTCATGGCCAAAGGCGTTCTGTTCGCCGTGCTGTGTACGATTCTGGTTCTGCCTTCTCTGCTGATGTTCTTTGACCCATGGATTGAAAAATGGCAGCATCCGGTTCTGATCCGTCCGCTGCCGAAATTCTCCGACTGGGTTGTCAAGCATCGCAAAGCAATTCTGGTTGTCTTTGCCCTGCTGTTTGTTCCGGCCTTATGGTGTAACTCCCATACGGCACAGTATTACGACCTGGCTGCTTCTCTTCCTGCCGATCTTCCGGCGGTTGAGGGCACCAACGAACTGAAAGATAAATTCGATATGACGACTTCGCATTTCATCATGGTCGATCAGGATCTCTCCGCGTCCAAGACGCGTCAGATGGTCGATGAAATCGAAAACCTCGATGGAATTACGAGCGTAGTCGCCTATGAAAAGTTTGCCGGACCGATGATTCCTTCGGAACTTGAACCGGATGCCATCCGGGATGTACTCGAAGCCAACGGCCGCAAGCTGATTCTCGTCAATACGTCCTATCGTTCAGCTACCGATGAGCTGAACAATCAGATTGAAGATCTGTATTCCATTACACAGAAATACGATCCGAACGCGCTGATCGCCGGCGAGGGCAACATGACGCGCGATCTGATCAAGGTTACCGACATCGACTTCAAGATGGTCAACCTTGTTTCCATCCTCGCTATCTTCATTATTATTGCCCTTACCTTTAAATCGGTATCGCTGCCAATCCTGCTCGTGCTCTGTATTGAATTTGCGATTTTCGTCAACATGGGCATTCCGTATCTGACACATACCGAACTGCCGTTCATCGCCGGCATCGTTATCGGCACCATTCAGCTGGGTGCCTGCATCGACTACGCCATCCTGATAACGTCCAGATTCCGTGAAGAGCTCGCTGCGCATCAGCCGCCAAAAGAAGCCATTACGACGGCGATCACCCAGACGATGCCTTCCATTATTACTTCCGGTATGTCCTTCTTTGCGGCCTGCTCGGGCGTAAGCCTGATTGCCCGCATGGACCTGATCAAATCGCTGTGCACCCTGCTTGGCCGCGGCGCCCTGATCAGTGTCATCGTCATTCTGACGGTTCTGCCGGCTCTGCTTCTTACGTGCAACAAGTTCATCGCCAGAACCACAAAAGGCTGGCCGAAAGCTGCACCGGAAGAAGACGCATCGAATTCGGATGCCAAAGCCGAAACTGCCCAAACGGTAAACACACAGGATTCCAAAACTGCTGCACAGACAGTGAATGACGTGAATTCAGAAAACCAGCCGCATTCTCCAGCCGGTTTTCGCCTGGACCAGCAGACCGGTCTGGCTTAGAAAATCCGCAGATTTTCCATCTTATCCTCATCTGTTCTATACAGGCAGGCTGCCCGCAGTAAAAAAGCAGCGTGTCCCCATGGCGCAGGCTTCCCATTGCCTGGCCGACAAGAATCAGCCTCCAGAACCATTTCCCGTTTGAAGGACCGAACGGGAAACGGACAGCGGAGGGAAAGGAATGCTATTTCGAATATGAAAAACTCAATTCAGAAACTCGGAGCCGCTCTGTTAAGCAGCGCTCTGTCTCTTTCCGCACTTCCTGTTAGCGTACTGGCCAGGGAAGCGGAACCTTCCAACGCCAGCCGCACGATCCTTCAGGAAGAAAGTGCAAAATCCAAAAAGGATGCGAAAGACACCACAAAAACCGAAACGGTTTACTCGTTCCTGGATGAAAACGGCAATATTTCCAAAACGATCGTTACGTCCTGGCTGCACAATCCAAACGGACTCGGCGAGATCAGCGAAAATCTGAAACTGAGCGACGTACAGGATCTGAAAGAAGACAACAAGCCGACCGTTTCCGGCGACGTCTACACATGGAACGTAAACGGCAACGATCTTTACTATCAGGGTACGTCCAGGGAAAAACTGCCGGTACAGATCAAAGTTACCTACAGCCTGGACGGAAAAACGATGACGGCCGAACAGCTCAAAGGCAAAAGCGGTCATCTGAAAATGAACGTGGAATTCGTTAACGATCAGAAGAAAACCGTTAATCTCAACGGAAAGAACGTCATCATTCATCCGCTCTTTGCAGCGGGCGGTCTGATGGATCTCGACGGCAAGATCTTCTCCAATATTTCCTGCGAACAGGGCGAGACCATTAATGACGGCGAACGCGAATTCCTGATGTTCGCTGCACTGCCTGGATTAACCGAAACAATGGACAGCGCCGGCCTTTCTTCCTTTACCGATAAGCTTGGCGCCAGTGATGATGTGACGATCGAAGCCGATGTAAAAGACTTTGAAGTGCCGCAGATGTATTTCGGTGCAACCAATGAAATCCAGCTTTCCGAACTGAGCGATATGGACGATCTGAGCGAACTCACTTCGAAACTGCAGCCGCTCTTTGACGGCGCTGACCAGCTTGTGGACGGCGCAGCCAAACTGAGCGACGGTGCCGATCAGCTGCTGGACGGAACAAACTCCCTCACCGACGGCATGGGCGCTTTGAAAGACGGTTCCGGAAAACTGCATGACGGTTCTTCCCAGCTGAAAGACGGAACCGCAGCCGCACAGGATGGCACCGCGGATCTCGAAGCCGGCGCGAAACGTCTGGCGGAAGGAACCGATGCTCTTGTTTCTGGTTCCAGCAAGCTGACCGCCGGAACTGCACAGCTCGAAAGCGGTGCAAAATCTGCCCAGGACGGCGTCAACAAGCTGTCCAAAGGCAGCGACGATCTGGCTGCCGGAACCGAACAGCTGGAAAGCGGATCGAAATCTCTGAGCGACGGTACGTCTCAGTTCAAGACAAAAGTTGATGCCCTTACCGGCCGGGACGGCCAGCTGTATCAGCTCGGCAATTCCTTCCTCGCTTTGAACAACGGCATGAAGAGTGCAAAATCCGGCGTATCGGAATTTACGAAAGCCGCTTCCGATAAGAGCGGTGAAGCCGCCGATGGCGCAGCGTCCTTCAAGACCCAGTTTGATCAGGGCGTGCAGTCTTTGCAGACTGGAGCCGATCAGGCCAAGGATGGTTCCAAACAGATTTCCGATGGTCTGAGGGCTCTGAATACTCAGATTTCCGGGATGGATCCGGCCAAGCTGTCCACACTGAGCACCCAGCTTTCCGGCGCTCTGACGACTCTGCAGGGTCAGAAGACGACGCTTGCGAACGATTTGCAGACGCTCAATACGATGAAGACCGCACTGAATAGTGCAAGCGCCAATGTCGGAACGCTTTCTTCGGGTATTCGTACGGACGTCAATACAATCAACCAGGGCGTAACCTCGGCGAACGCGCAGATTCAGGCAGCTAACAAGGAAATTGCCGATCGCAATACGAAACTTGCGGCGGTTTCCAACGCCAAAACCGGTGCGTCCAATGCGATCACCGCAGCACAGACCGCCAACAGTCAGGCCGCCACATCCGTATCGACTGCCTCTTCGCAGGTTGAAGCCGCACGTCAGGCGATTGCCGCTGCCGCTGCATCCACAACCGATGAAGCGACCAGGGCTGCCCTGAATGCCATTTCTCTGCCGCAGCTCTCCGGTGCGCTGACCAGCGTACAGGCTGCCGGAAGCAGTCTGGCCACCGCCAAGACTTCGGTAGACGCTCTGCCGGCTTCGATTGCTCCGCTGCAGACGGCAATTACACCGATTTCCACAGCCAATGTGGAAAGTCTTTCCCAGAAACTCAGCCAGATTTCCACGATCTCCACTTCACTCGATGGAGCCGTCCAGCAGCTGACCAGCCTGGATCACGATATCGATACAGCCATTACCGCACTGACCGGCATACAGAATGGTCTGAACCAGATCAGCGCCAGCGAGGATTTCACTAACCTGAGCGCTTCGCTGACGAAACTCCAGCAGGCAACCGACAAGTTAAGTACCGCTGCCTCCCAGCTGCATACCGGCATCTCCACACTCGATGACGGTGTCGGCGAACTGACAACGAAGACGGATGACGGCATTGACCAGCTCGAAAGCGGTCTGCGCACATTAAGCCAGACGCTGTCCACAAAAGCCGACGACCTGAATAAGGGTATGGATCAGCTTGCGGATTCGACCCAGAAACTGGCCGACAGCCGCACGACACTCATTGATGCCGCCACATCGCTGAGCACCGCTGCCGCGTCCATGAATGACGGCGCAGCCAAACTCGCCAGCGGCGCTTCGAGCGTCAATGCCGGTGCCAAGGCGCTGCAGGCCGGTCATCTGGAACTGATCAACGGCGTAACCGTATTAAGCAAGGGCGCGTCGGATGTACACAGCGGCATGAACGATCTGAACGCTGGTATCGTCCAGACGCACGACGGCGCTTCCCGTCTCTACGCCGGATCGAGCGCTCTGCATGCAGGCGCTGTACAGCTGAATCAGGGAGCCAGTCAGCTGTATGACGGAGCAAGCCAGCTTGATGACGGCATCACCCAGGCGCAGGATGGCGCCGCACAACTCAAGGATGGCGCAAGCCAGCTTGATGACGGTGCGCGTAAGCTGAAAGACGGAACTGTCAAACTCAATGACGAAGGCATGAGCCAGCTGAAAAAAGCTCTGAACTGGGGCGAAGAAGAAATCGCCATGTTCAAGGACCTCTGCAATGAAACGATCCGTTTCAACGAAGAGTACTCCACCTTCGCCGGTGCACCGGAAGGTGCCAAGACTTCGGTTCGCTACATCTTCAAAGTCGAAACCCCGGACACCAGGAAGTCGGACAATAAGAAATCGGAAGACAAGAAAGCCGACGATTCAAAAGCTGACTCCAGCGAAAGCGAAAGCAGCGAAAAGTAAGGAACGAAGAAACGCTCGATGAAAATCGATGCGAACCCGTTTCGTTCATAAATTCTGAACGACAGAACTCTGTCCAGGCACAATAGGCTGATCCAGCCTGAGGGAACTTCAGAACCCTCAGAAGGATCAGCCTTTTTTTCGGCCGCTTTCCAAAATGAAATCCGTTTTGCGAATAAGTACAGCACAGAACGAGAAAAACGGCACAGGCGTATCGCTCGGTAACCGGACTTGAAAGAGGCAGGACCGCCGCTTTTCCAGGCGGGAGCGGCTCTCGAAAAAAGCGCAAAAAGGCCTTTATATACAACTAAGATAAGAAATTGACCCGATCCGATACTTGAGGAAAAAGAGTCGGAAAAGACGGCGAGAAAACAGAACTGACATTATGCGAACCGCATTTTTATATGGTCAGTTGAAAAGAAAGACGGACACCGATCGGGTAGTATGGCACTAGAAAACTGCAATATAGTGATCGACATATTTACCGGACGCATAACGAAGGAAACTTCACAGCCCGGCAACATAGAATAAGGAGATTGTGCATGAAACGAAAACATATTTATCCGATTCCCCCAGCCTATGGGTCAACGCGTCCAAAACTTGGACATCGTCTTGGCGCCTGGGTATTAAGCCTGACGATGGCGTTTTCCTTTCTTTCGCCGACAGCCATGCTGGCAAAGGAAAAGCCGGATTTTACCGACGCACCAAACGGTACAGTAACTGTCGAGGACGACTCGGTTCGCTACGCGTTTGATTCGACGCAGATTCAAAACGATGCTGCATCGGAAGAAGAGGCAGAACCAGAAAACGAACAGCCGCTCGATCCGGTGTACAAGGAAGATCCAAGCGGACCGGACGGTTCGGATATTCTTCCCGAATACAACGAAGATTCTCCCGAAACCCGTACCCGCGTTATGGATACGACCCGCATGCCGTACAGCGCCATCTGCAAGCTTCGTCTGGAATTTGTAGACCAGAACGATGAACACCGCTATTACGTCGGTACCGGCTTTGTCATTGGTCCAAATACGGTTCTGACGTGCGGCCACTGTATTTACGATGTGGAACACGGCTACGGCTGGATCCAAAGCATTCATATCACCCCGGGTGCCACCGATTATTCCGCACCGTTTGGCGCGTGGACGAGTGAAGATGTTGAATATTTCGAAGTCGATAAAGGCTGGCTGAACGACGCGCACGAAGCCAACGACGTGGCACTGATTGTACTCAACGACGACATTGCCGCCAAAACCGGCAAGCTTCCGCTTTCGATTGACGGCGCCAAGGCCCAGCGGCTGCATCTGAGCGGCTATCCGGCGGAATACAATCACGAAAATGACATTTCGACCCAGTACGAAAGCTGGGGCAGCGATGTGGAAGTGTTTGACCGCATTCTGGAATCCAACACGTACGGCAGCGGCGGCCAGAGCGGATCGCCGATGCTGAACGAAAACGGCGAAGTCGTTTCTCTGTTTGCCTACGTCTATGTGTACCGTGACCGTTCCGGCGGACCTCTGATGGACCGTGAACGTCTCGTCTGGATCGCGCAGAACTCGCGTGTACCGGATCCGGTCTTCCGTCTGTATAACCCGAATTCCGGCGAACATTTCTACACGCTGAATCTGCAGGAAGCCAATTACCTCGATCGGGCCGGCTGGAATGCAGAAGGTCTGGCCTGGTCTTCCTGCGACGAAGACAACGCGATTCCGGTCTTCCGTCTGTATAACCCGAATACCGGCGATCATCACTACACCATCGATGAGAAGGAATACAACGCGCTGCAGGGCTTTGGCTGGCGCGCAGAAGGCGAATCCTGGAAAGCTGCACTGGAACATTATGAACATCCGGTTTATCGTCTCTATAACCCGAATGCCGAAACCGGCAGCCATCATTTCACTCTCAGTGAAGATGAACGCGATAATCTGATTTACTACGGCTGGAAATACGAAGGCATCGCCTTCTACGCTGACTAATCCCGAAACTGTCCCTTGCGGACAGTTTTTTATGGGCTCCCTTTTCCAGAGCGGAAACGATGAAGGTTCAAAAAGGAGACAGAATGGAACGAAGGAAAATCTCTGCTAAAGAAGAAGCAGAGGATTACAATGAAAAACGTCTGTAACCAGTATGTAAGATAGTGAAGCAAGGCTTCACTCATCCGCATAAGCCGCAAAGCCATTCCGGTTTAAATGGGCGGGACACCGCCCGGCAGGTACAGACCGAAGGCGGCTGGCCAAAACCGCCCAACCCAGGCCAAAACAAAGACAAAACGGTGCGAAACAAAGCCAGAAGAAAACCAGCCAGCGGTAGCCAGCCCGGATGGAGGAGGGAACAGAAATGAATATTCGAAGAGCGGATCTTCACGATCTTGACGTCATTGACAGCCTGCTCAGTCAGGTTCTGGAAGTACACCATCAGGCGCGCCCGGATCTCTTTAAGACCGGCGCCCGCAAATACACCGACGAACAGCTCGAAACGATTCTTCGCGAGGAAAAGACACCGGTCTTTGTTTACGAAGATGAAGAAGGACAGGTTCGCGGCTATGCGTTCTGCATTTTTCAGGAGCATCCCAACGACAATATCCTCACGCCGATCAAAACGCTCTATATCGACGATCTCTGCGTCGATCAGAACATCCGCCATCAGCACATCGGCCGTCATCTGTATGAATACGTCTGCGACTTCGCACGAAAGAGCGGCTGTTATAACGTGACGCTCAACGTATGGGCAGACAATACTTCGGCCCTTCACTTTTATGAGTCGCTCAATCTCAAGCCGCAGAAAATCGGCATGGAAAAGATTCTCGAGTACCCGTCCGAGAGGGAAAATCGCGAATAAAATCGCATAGATCGCTGCAGATTCATGCAGATTCGCACAAATCCGCAGATTCACGGAGATTCAGCAGATCGACAGAGATCCGCACATCATCCGGTGAGACCTCAAAGAGGACACAGGAAAATCGCCCGCAAGGAGAAACGCTTTGTTTCTTTCTGCGGGCGATTTTCGTATGCATGGATTTTGAAACGGGGACAGCAGAGGAGGACAGGAGCGGAAAAACGGAGGATGACTCTATATCCTGGGATCCTGACTGTTCTATTTGGATTCGGTGTCTGTATCTTCCGGCAGACGCTTGATGGAAAAGGAGGCCTGATCGGAATTGTTCTGGATCTGGTGGACCTGAAAGCCGTTTTCTGCAATCTGCTGGTTGCGGCGATCGCGGCGATGGAACGAGGCGCGATCGTTTCGGGAAGCGGAAGCTTTCAGAATGGAGCGGGCCAGACGGTCGGCTTCTTTAGGATCCACATCTTCCAGACCGGATTCTTCCGAGCTGCTCTCTTCGTGAGCCGGCGCAGTTCTTCGTTCCGGAGAAGGGGGCGCCTTGCGTTCGATCGAAGAAGCTGCGGATTCTGAAGGAGCAGAAGAGGGTGAAGAGGCAGTCGGTTCAGAAGACGTCGTCTGTGTGTCTGCAGAGGACGAGGAAGGAGCCAAATGAATATGGGCATCTTCAGCGGGAAGGACCGGTTCAGCCGGTTCGTTTTCGTTCGTGTCCGTCGGTACAGACGCTTCCCTCGGCTGTTCGGTCTGCGCGGCTGCGTCTGGTTCGTTTGCGGCAGCATCTGGTTCGAGTTCTTCCTGTTCAGAAACCGATTCCTTCTCATCGTCGCGTTCTGCCGGGATCGCATCGTCCTGTGTATCGGCTGTGAAAGTTTCTTCTGCTTTTGCCGGCGCTTCTTTCGGACTTTCGTCGGGATTCTCGTCCTCGGCTTTGTGCGCTTCAGATTTCGCATCGTCTGCATGTTCCAAAGAAGCATCCGATCGGTTGGATCCTTCGTCTGCCGGTGCGGTTTCGCCAGCCGGCGTTGCAGGGGCGGAAGGGGTCAGGACAATGTCCTTGGCCATCTGGTTTCTGGTCCACAGTTTCGCGCCGAAAAAGGAAAGAATTTCCAGAAGCAGAAGGATGACGGATTCGATCTGAATGACCGGCAGTTCCAGCATGAATACGGAAAGCGCGCCGACTACATTCAGAAGCATCAGTCCTGCGCCGCATTTGCGCAGGGCGTCTCCATAAATTTCCTGAGCGCGAATCCAGCGCTTTGTGCCCGGTTCAAGATCCGGGCTCGAATAGCCGGAAAGACTGTCATACTCTTTCGCCTTTAAAAAGCCGAGAATCTGGGTGCCTTTCAGAAAAATAAAAAAGGAAAGCAGAAAGTTGCAGAGAAAATACAGAATATTCATGGTGACTCCTTATCGTGTACAGATACTGTTGAACAGCGGCCGGGAAAGAAACCGGGCCGTTTTTTAAGATTCCCGTGGTCGGACAGGCTTTGAAAATCAAAAAAATCCCAGACTGACCGCGTTATGGGTGCCTATCCAAAATACCGGAAAAGAATAGTAAAGTTTTTAATAAGCCTCGGTTTTCCAGACGGCCGATGGATGAAAAGAAATTGAGCGGCCGGTATAATTCATATTACAGGTTTATTTCCGGTTTCCGGGCGATTTGAGAGAACGGCACGATCGGCGGGAAACCGTTTTATTCAGGAAAGGGAAAAGATATGTCAGATAATTCGGGTAAAGATCTGCTCCCCATGCTTCTGCCCATGGCGCTGGCCTTTGTTCTGCATCTGGGGTTCATTTTCAAACTCCTTTTTATTATTCCAGTCATTTACTATGTCGGCCATTTTTTAGGTCAGGCCAGAACGCGAACGGAGTACGTTTCCCCGCAAAAGCCGCAAAACAGCGAGTATAACGAGGCGATGTTCGGCTATTCGCATCCGGTCGTCATGCCGTATGCCTTTTATTATCTGGAAGGGCTGATGATGTATCTCTATTCCTTCCTTCTGTTTTTCGCACCAGGCCTCAGCCGCTATTTTTCCAACTGGGGCTCGGTCTACCTGGGCATGGGGGCACTGAAAGCCGGTCCGCGTACGTATTCTTCTCCTGCGAATTCTTCGCAAAGCCATGCGTCCCGTACACAGGCGCGGCCGTCTCAAAAGCCGCCCATTCCGAAAAAGCCGCCGATTCCCAATGTGAAAGACACACGTGCTTCCAGCGGAAGCGGGCAACTTTTCCCACGACCGGAGAAAAAGGCCCGGCCAGTCGTTGACGAGGCCAAGGAGACGCAGCGCGCGATCGAGCGCAATCTGCTGACACAGATCGAAAACAACGACCGGGAACTGCACCGCATCAAGGACAATTCCGAGGCCATTCTCGAAAACATTTTTGGTGGAAGCAAACTGTCGATTGCCCGTTTCACAGCTGGACTGGATGAAGCGATCGCCATGTCCCAGAACAATCTCGAACAGGCCAGACAGTATGTGAAGATTGGTCATAACATGGACATTTTGCGCAAATACTATGAACGTTCCGTCCAGATCAATAAGAAAGCCGCCGATCTGCTCGATTCGCTCGTTACCCATCAGCAGGCGGAAAACGATGACGATTTCGAAGAAATGACCCGCCGCCTCGACGAACTGCAGGATTCCATCAAGTACTACGAACTGCACTGATCAGAAAATCCAGATTCGAAAGAGAGGACAGAGTCATACGATTTACCCCTTGAATTGCCAGGCCGGAGCATACGCTCCGGCTTTTTTGCGGCAAAAAGTGTGAAAAGGGAAGATACGAATGGAAGAAAGAACGACAGAGGCCAAAAGGCAAGAACGTATCTTCCGAAAAACATGATAAAAACATACAAAGCGAGCAAGAATAACGTTCAGATGGCGGAGACAGGCGTCTTTGTGTGGCGATCAGAGGATCACGTATTATTATTTTTGTTGGTGAATTTGAACATCGAACACGGATCGGCTGTTCTGGTTCGATGTTTTTCATTTTCCGACAAGGGAAAAGGAGATAGTTTTTATGCAATCCATTAAAAATGGGTGTCTGAAGCTCGTTCGAAGCTACAACCGTACCAGCCTGATTCTTCGCATTCTGATTGGTCTGGTGATTGGCGTCATACTGGCTTTGCTGGTGCCAGGCTGGACCTGGATTGGCGAATTTGGAAATCTGTTTGTCGGCGCGCTGAAAGGCGTGGCGCCGATTCTGGTTTTTGTTCTTGTCGCAAGTGCGCTTGCGCAAAATTCTTCCCGGCTTGACCGCCGGTTTGGTACTGTCATCTGGCTGTACATGCTGACGACATTTTTAGCCGCTGTACTGGCGGTGCTGGCGTCCCGCCTGTTTCCGCAGACCATCGTTCTGCCCGAAGCGGCGAGCGCGTCCACGATTCCGCAGGGCCTCGATGAAGTCATGCATACCCTGCTGGCCAATATCGTTTCCAACCCGATCCAGTCGATCGCGGACGGCAACTATATCGGCATTCTGTTTTATGCGGTTCTCTTTGGTCTGGCGATGAAAGCCTGCGCTTCGGACAATACGAAGAAGTTCATGAACGACGTGGCAGAAGCCGTCAGCAAGATCGTTCGCTGGGTAATCAACCTGGCGCCCTTTGGCATCATGGGTCTGATTTACACGACTGTATCGACAAGCGGTCTGTCCATCTT
>NZ_JBKXLD010000016.1:0-29795 GCF_047010065.1 Allobaculum sp. | reverse complement strand
CTTATCCAAATAAGATAACGTCACCGTGATATCACCGTGAGGAAGGTACGACTTCCGAGACAGGTTAGGTTCAAATCATTGTTTTATCCGGAAAACCGAATGGCATTGGTTCGAAGACGTTTTGTCTTTCTTTCGATCACCCATTTCGATCAGCTGTTTCAGCAGATCCAGAGAGCGCAGACGGCTGTCGGTCGTGTACTGATACCACTCCATCAGCCAGAGCAGAAACTGATCGTCCTGCGGGCGCAGATCCTGACGATACAGCTTTTCTAACGGATAGCGCGTCAGTCGACGCAGCAGCATGAGATCTGCCTTGGGCCAGGGCTGGTGTTCGCCCAGATGGTCAAGACAGACAAATCCGCCGGTTTCGATGGA
The DNA here is from genome assembly GCF_047010065.1 of Allobaculum sp. Lineage (NCBI taxonomy): Bacteria > Bacillati > Bacillota > Erysipelotrichia > Erysipelotrichales > Erysipelotrichaceae > Allobaculum > Allobaculum sp. The sequence goes on along the minus strand of NZ_JBKXLD010000016.1, from coordinate 29,420 downwards.
CACGCCTGCGATCCGGTCCGTTCTCGAACAGACGGTGCATTCATCCACATTCATCAGAACGCCTGCTTCATGAAGAATTTCGATCATCGTCTTGCACGCAGCCAGTCGGGCATCCGCGATTTCGCCTTCCTGCGCCTTTTGCCAGAACGAATGCAGATCGTAATAAATTTCGGGTGTACTGTCGTGCCGAAGAATCAGGGACGTCAGGATCTGGTTGATGCACTGGTATTCGAGCGATGACGAATTTTTCCAGTACGACTCGATCACCTGTCCGTTGATCAGAAACAGAAAATCCCGGGAATACTTCGGATCGTAAGCGATACGGGTAAGCGAAAACGGCAGAAACAGCCGGCGGTTTTTGGACGTTTCCTTTTGTACGCCTTTGGCATAGACTTTAAAAATTCCATTTTCATCCGCCATCGTAATCAGGCCATCGTTGTCCTTGTAGTCCATTGTGGAAAGAACAAGCCCCTGTCTGGACTGAATGCGCGCTTCGCCCGACTCAAAAAACTGATTTTCTTCTTCCATGCGTTTTTCCTCCTTCTGACTCGCGGCCAAGAATGCAGGGCAATGTCGTTTCTTTGCAGCCTGCCGTACTCAGCACGCCTCTTATTATCCGGATTTGCACGTCCCGGGAAAAGCCCAGAAGAAAACAGCTTCTGGCCAGAGTCGTCTGTACCAGAAGCTAGTAAACCGGTCAGTCGTCGGAGAGTTCGTCCAGACCGAATTCCTTAATTTTGTTTTCCTTATTGCGCCAGTTCTTTTCCACGCGCACATACAGCTCGATGTTGACAGGCTTGCCCAGTTTTTCCTTAATGTCCTTCTGGGCGCTCATGCGGATGGAGCGGATCATGTCGCCGCCCTTTCCGATCAGAATGCCTTTTTGCGAGTCGCGGTCGACGATGACGATAAAGGACAGGTAAACCTTGCCGTTGAATTCTTCCATGCTTTCCAGCAGAACCGCAATGGAATGCGGAATTTCGTCGTGCGTTTTCTGCAGGATCTTTTCGCGAACGAGTTCGGTCAGCTGGAAGTTCAGACCGTGGTCGCTCTTCATTTCGCTCGGATAGAGCGGATCGCCTTCCGGCAGGTAATCCTTGAAGACGTGCAGAACTTCATCGATATTTTCGCGTTTCAGAGCCGAGAGCGGGATGATTTCTGCAAAATCGTACAGTCCGGACCAGTAGTTCAGACGTTTAAGCAGATTTTCGCGGGACATCTTATCCACTTTGTTTAAAAGCAGAATAATCGGTTTTCCAAGCGTTTTGAGACGTTCGAGAATAAAATTGTCGCCCGAGCCAAAGGACTGCGTTCCATCGACAATCCAGGCCACGACATCCGCGTCTTCCATAGCGATATACGCGTTTTTATTGAGGACGCGTCCAAGTTCCTGCTGCGGTTTATGAATGCCCGGCGTATCCACAAAGACAAACTGCGCAGCGTCCTGGGAAAGAATGCCGGCGATATTGTTTCGTGTCGTATTCGGCTTATCTGACATGATGGCGATTTTCTCGCCAAGTAAAGCGTTTAAAAGCGTCGATTTACCCGCATTGGGCCGGCCGACGATAGCCACAAATCCAGATTTAAAAGGTGCCATACAAAACTCTCCATTCTAAAGCAGACCGGAACTGATCCGGATCCAGCCAGAAGTTTTTTCTTTACGAAAACCAGGCCAGAAAAGGCGGCAGAAAAATAAACATGGCCGCGCAAAGCGCAAAGACTGAAGCCAGCAGAACCGCAGCAGCGGCCATATCCTTGATCAGACCGGCGCGCGGATCCCGTTTTTCCGATATGTAATCCACGGTTTTTTCGATACAGGAATTAAAAATTTCCGCCATGATGACCAGGCAGACGGCCAGGATAATCCACAGCCAGTCGCTTCTGGAAATTTTCAGAATCAGCCCGGCCGCAATCGCCAGAGCGGCGAGAACAAACTGAAAGCGGACGCTGCGATCGCGAAGCATTCCATAGCGAACGCCGGAAAAGGCGTAGCGAAATCTATTGATCAGCCACTTCATGAAGGATGTCTTTCTGTAAGGAAAACATGACTTTTTCATCTTCCGGTGTCATATGATCATAGCCGCAAAGATGCAGAAGGCCGTGGCAGAACAGGAAGCAGGACTCACGGCGTACGGAATGACCGTATTCTCTGGCCTGATCTTCCACTGCCTGGGTATTGATAAAAATATCGCCCAGCTCTTTTTCTTCTTCCTCAATGAAAATATTGGAAGAGTCATCTTTCATCGCAAACGAAATGACATCCGTTGGCCGGTCAATGTTCCGGTAGTCGCGGTTGATTTCATGAATCTGCTCGGGATCGACAAAAATTACGGAGCAGACCAGATCGTCGTCAAGATTCATAAGCCGTCCGGCTTTTTCCATGATCGTCTGGTAATCCTTTACGTAATCGTGATCCGGCAGATGGTCCGTCATTTGATTAAAAACAATTTCCATGGCTTCATTCTACCCCACATTCGTTTGTATGCCGTTTTGAGAAACCGAACGATCCCTCTCCTGGATTTCAAAACCGGGAGGTTCGGTTTTTCGTTTTTCGGTTTGATTATTTGTTCAGCCTGTTTCGTTTTAACGAAACGCCCTGAACAGTCGAAAAGCAGGCTTGAAGCCTGCTTTGGATTTTTTGAAATACTATTTGAGCTCGCTTGGCAGAGTGGATTCTCTGGCAATCGGAGAGGCTTTGATCTCGATGATCTTTTCGAGATTCTGGCCGTCCTGGCCGACGAGCATTTTTGTCAGAACACGCATCGCGATCGCACCCATGTCGTATTCTGGCACATTGTAGGCGCTCAGCGTCGGACGCATCATCGGCAGATACTTGGAATCGAGTACCGTAACAATCTGCAGATCTTCCGGAACGGAATAGCCGTTTTCCTTGGCTGCGTTCAGCATGGCGATCGCCTGCGAATCGCGGAAGGCGATGTTCAGCGTATGCGGCTTGTGCGTCTTGAGATAGTCCGAGAAATACTCGTAGCTTGTCTTGTACGTATCGTTATAGGACAGATAGTTTTCAAACGTCATGCCGGCGTCTTCAAAGGCGCGGGAAATGCCCTGCTTCATCTGGGTCATCATGGACAGGTTGAGCTTGTCTTCCATCAGGGCGATGTCAGTAACGCCTTTTTCAAAGCAGTCCTTGACCAGATCGTAGGCGAGCTGTTCGAAGTCAACGAATACGTTGCCGACGTGTTCGTGTTCGGAATCTTCAAACTTGCTGCCGACAACGACCATCGGCACTTTGTATTCGTTGAGTACGTCCATTTCTTCCTGCGTGAAGTTGTCATTAAACAGAATGACGCCGTCAACGCGGGACTTGATAATGGATTCGATGACATCCTGCATTTTGGAAATGCCCTTGGATGTCGTGTGGAACATGATGTTGTAGTTGTAAATGTGCGCTACGTCCATCAGTCCGTTGAGAATGCGGGCGTTGTAGGCGAGCAGCTTTTCCGACATGACAATCGAAACCGTCGTCGTCTTGGACAGAGCGAGGCCCTGCGCTACTGCATTGGGCTTATAGCCGAGCTTTTCAATGACTTCCTGTACGCGCTGACGGGTATCTTCGCGGACTACGCGGGAGTCGTTAATAACACGGGACACGGTCGCAAGGGATACGTCCGCTTCCTTGGCGACATCGTAAATTGTAATTCGTTTCATTGCTTATTCCCCATCTGTATCTTCTGGCAGATCCGGCAGATCGTGTTTGTCTTCTTTGCCCTCTTTGGCTTCCGGCTGAGTGAAGAACGACTTGATGCCGCTAAACAGTGCGTTTGTGAACTGGTTGAATCCTTCTTCGGAACGGTCAACCGCGCTGCGAAGCGTTTCGCTGTGGCGCAGATCGTCGACTTTGTCATTGACTTTATCTGAGATCTTGCGCAGTTCCGGGATTTCCATCAGCTTGTCGTAGCCGAATTTCAGACCGTCGCCGATCAGGCCGGCAGTTCCGAGTACGAAGTTCTTTCCGGACTCCATTGTCTTTTTGAAGTCTTCGCTCTGGGAAACGGCGATCGCCGATTTGCGCGCGTTTTCGAGTACTTCCGCGATTTTCTCGGATACGCCCTTGAATTCCGCTTTCAGGCGTTCCGGCTGCGTATTGTCTTTCATCCATTTGGAAAAATCATCAAAGATTTCTCTGGCTTCTTCTTCCGCATCGTCCACGACTTTGGCATTTTCCGGATTGTCTTTTTCGCGCATGGCATCCAGTGCTTTCTGCGTGGCTTTTTCCATTTCGTCAATGGCTGCAGTACGTGCTGCATCTTCCTTGGCTTCTGTATCTTCGTCCGGTGCTTCTTCTTTCGGTGCTTCGAGAAGTTCTTCTTCTGGCACATCTGGCAGTTCGGGGGTATCGGCTGGTTCTTTTTCAGCCGTTTCAGTCGCTTTTACTTCTTCAGTATCGACTGTTTTCTTTTCATCTTCCATTACATATCCTCCATGGCTTTCCTGGTTCGAAACAATTCTGGACTGACTGGACGTCTGTTGACTGGCGTCCTGTGCTGGCCGTTCAGTCCTTCTGTTCAGGCCGGGTCTGGCTTTCTTCCGTGACGATGGCGCTGACTTCCTCTTTCACGATGCCGACCGGCTGGAAATCGGCTGCAGGAGCAGACTGACTTTCCGGCTGCACATCCGGCTCGGTTTCTGGACGGGTCGATTTGCGCTTAACGCCTTCGGATTTCTGGTTCATTTTGGATCCGAGCCGCGTTGTACCTTCTGAGAAAACTTTGATGGCTCCCATGGCGGCCTTCTTGGCTGAATCCGAAACCTGATCGACCGTATTGGATACCTGTCCGATCGTGTTCAGAGGAGACTCAAGTTTTACCAGATCCCGATTGACGGCTTCCAGAGTTTTGGAAAAGGTCTTCATGGTGTCGATTACGGATTTAAAGAGCATCGCGAGATAAACCAGAGCGATGACGCCCGCAATCGCCAGGGCAATTCTGGCCAGATACATCAGAACATCAAGATTTACTGTCATACAATTCCTTTCTCTGTCTGATCCGTTTTGAGATGTTTCAATTCGTTCAAATTATAGCACTGATGACGTTATTCATTCTTACGGATGAAAACTTTTCATTGAACTTTGAAAAGATTCAGTGTTCTGTTCGATGACGTAAAGAAATTCTTTGACGATTGGCTCCAGATTCAGTCGTTTTCCAGAATGGAAAATAAAGAAATACTAAACGCATTAATCTAAAACGGATATGTTATTAATCAAATATACCATCGATCAATTCAGAAGGCGCCTTCTTGTGACCTGCTCACTGAGCGCCTCAAAAAAATCCGTCCATTCCCTGCGGAATGCGACGGATTTTCGCATGTAAATCCAGTTTGAGGCGGACTTTATTCGGCTTCGAGAAGGCGCTTTTTGAGCAGATTCTTCAGAAGATAAATGTTTTTCGAAGACATGAAGATATAAACCGCGGGGCCCAGATCCTGCAGCTGCTTTGCGCTTACTTCATCGATCTCCAGCAGACGGCCATTTTCAAGACGATCGAGAAGATCCTGAATGGTCACTTTGATCGAATCGTTTTCCGGATGAATATTGGAATCAAAGTCGAGTACGGCGCTCGCATCCGCTTCGTTAAGCGAATCGGCAAAGCCGTCCAGGAAATACTCCAGACGGGAATAGCGATCCGGTTTGTACAGCGCGACGATCTTCTTATCCGGATAGCGATGACGCATGCCGCGGATCATTTCGCGAATAGCGGTCGGATGGTGCGCGTAATCGTCTACAAGAACGTTTTCGCCGATTTCTTCAATCACAGAACGGCGGGCGATGCCCTTAAAGGAATCGATCTGTGCCGCAATCTGATCGGCCGGCATGCCAAGCTGATGCGCCAGCGCGAATGCGCCCAGGGAATCCCATACGAAAGGCAATCCGCTTTCGTGCAGGATGAGATCGACGATTTTCTCACCTTTGTACAGAACGCTTAGCGTAGAGCCGTGTTCATCCTGCACCAGATTGACGCCCTGATAGTCATTGCCGTCGTTCAGACCGTATTTGACATACGGAATGGGATAGTCCAGTCCGGGCAGCCAGGGGTCGTCGCCGAAGATGACGGCTTCTTTTTTCGTCTGGCGAATGAAGCTCTGGAAGGCGGAAATGTAGTCGTCAAGATCTTTGTAGTAGTCGACGTGGTCGAGCTCAATATTGGTGATCAGCGCGTAGTCGGGATGATACGCCAGGAAATGCCGCTTGAATTCGCACGACTCGAGAACGAAATGCTTCGCATCGGCAGGCATATGGCCGTTTCCGTCGCCGATCAGATAGCCGGTCGGTTCCCACGCAGAAAGAATGTGCGCGAGCAGACCAGTCGTGGTGGATTTGCCATGACAGCCGGCTACGCAGATGGAATTGTAGGATTCCAGAAGATGGCCTAAAAACTCGTTGTAGCGATACACTTTCACATCGTCCATGGCTCTGGCCTGAACGAGTTCGGGATGATCGTCTTCAAACGCGAGACCGGCGATCACGGTATCGCCCGGCTGGATATTGGCGGGATCGAAGGAATAAATTTCGATGCCGCGCTCTTTCAGTCCGTCTTCGGTAAAAATGTATTTTTCGATATCGGAGCCGCGCACCTCATTGCCTTGATCGGCAAGGATTTCGGCCAGAGCGGCCATGCCGGTTCCTTTGATGCCGGTAAAGAAATAATTCATTCCTTATCGCCGTCCTTTGAAGACGTTCTTGCCGGACGCGAAAGATAGGCGGCAAGATCCATAGGTTTGGAATGGGTATTCGAAGCGGCTGCGGCATTGCTGAGAAGCTCATCCGTCAGACGCGTGCGGTTTGTGTTTGTGCGCGCCGCTGCGGAAGCCTGCGCTGCCTCATGCGCCGGTGCGGCTTTTTCGGCTTCCTTAGCGGGCGCTTCGGCTGCGGCTTTGGGAGCAGCGGAACGGCGTTCGCCAAGCGGGGCGCGCTTTTTCGGTTTTGGAGTTGTGCCGTACATTGGCGAGATGATCTGAATCATGTCGGAGTGATCCTGCGGTTCCGGCAGATTGATCGCATCGTGTACGGCGTCCACATCTTTCTGATCTTCGGGAAGGTTTCCGAAAATTGGAGAAAGAACGGCAGAGTAGTCAATAAAGGCGGTTTTATCCTTGCGGGAAGCACCTTTGCGCGCCTGGGCCGGTGCTTTTTTTGCTTCCGTTTTTTTCGCATGGCTTCTGGCAGTCTGGCTGCTGCTGTTTGTCGAAGGACTCAGCGTCTCTTCAACGCCCGCAAAGAGCGAAGATTCCGGCTTGCGGGAGGTGCTTGCCAGGAAATCGTTAGCCTGACGGTCCACTTCCGCTGGAGTGACCGGTTCGAGCACGGCTGGCTGAACGGCTGGCGCCGGCGTTTCGTGAACCGCAGGAGAAACAGGCTCTGCAGCTGCAGGCTGTTCTTCAACAGGTTCTTCGGTGGTTTCTTCGACGACATCTTCGTCATCGTCTTCGATGGAATCGACGGTTTCAAACAGGAACGATTTCATCATGTCTTTAATTCCCATAGTTAAGCCTCCTTGCACGTATTGAGGAACGCCTGAATCTGTTCCGGGGTTTTTCTGTCCTTGGATACGTAACGTCCGATTTCCCTGCTGTCTTTAAAGACAGTAAAGGACGGAATGCCGAGAATTTCCTGCTCAATGGCAAGATCCAGCAGTTCGTCGCGATCCAGCATATAAAAATCGAATTCCGGATTGTCGGCGACAATCTTATCGATAAAGGTTTTCAGGTATACACAGTCCGGGCACCATGCGGCGGACCACGCCAGAACAGCAGGCTTGTTCTGCTGCATGGCGTTCTTCACTTCAGTCGGGGTATGAAGCTGTTTCATTTTTTAGCCTTTCTGCCAGATGGCCCGATAAATCGGGTTTCCGGCCTGTACAAATTTTTCTTCGTATTCAGTCAGCGGATCTTCCGGATGGTCTTCTCTTCGAAAATCGACGCTGACTTCTTCCAGCATGAATCCGGCATGCGCAAACACAGGCAGGGAGTATTCGAAAAGCGCCTGGTTATCGGTTTTCATAATGACCTGACCGTTATCGGCCAGAACCGTTTTGTACTGTTCGAGAAAACCGGGCGCGCTCAGACGGCGTTTGGCGTTTCGTTTTTTGGGCCACGGATCGGAAAAGTTCAGATGAATAATATCGAGCTCGCCCGGCGCAAACCACTGCGACAGATCCGCGCCGTCGCCATATACGAGCGACAGATTGGACACGCCGGCTTCATCGAATTTTTTCGCGGCCAGACCGGCAGCGCTTTCGTTGCGCTCGACAGCCACAAACGTATCCTGCGGATACAGCGCGGCCATTACGGCCGAGTAGCCGCCTTTGCCGCAGCCGATTTCGAGATGGAGCTTTCCGTTTTTCGAAGAATTCCAGTTTCCTTTGTTCTGCTCAGGCGCATGAACACGCGAGGGCGATGTAGTCAGATAGTCAGCAGCCCAGGGAATGCGGCGCATCCGCATCAGGAAGCCAGCCTTTCAATCGCATCCGCGTAAATGGCGATCGCTTCTTCGAGTGCGTCTTCGGATACGCCTTCATCGGCGGAATGAATCGAGCCGACGTGCAGATCGGCCGGTGCTTTTTCCCACGGCTTTTCAGGGCCAAAGGCTACGAAGTTGTCAAAGTGCTTGGCATACGTGCCGCCGCCAATCGTAATGGCCGGGGAGAACGTATCGCCCGTGTAGTCGGCATACGACTGCATCAGATCTTTTACGAGTCTGGAATTCGGGTCTACAAAAAGCGGCTTGCCTGCGGAAACCATTTTCGCATGCATGTCGACCGGACTTTCCTTGGCCGCTTCTTCAAAGCCGGCAAGAACCTTTTCGGGAGTGGTATCGTTTGGATAGCGGATATCGATCAGAACGGAAGCGTGACCGTCCTTGATTTCGATCTGGCCCGGGTTCATCGTCAGAAAGCCCATGTAAAGGCCGTCGATATCGATGTGTTCCGGAGTGCCTTTCCAGTCCTTGAGCAGGGCATACATCGCATTGGAGAGCGCGTCGTTATACGCCTGGCCAACGTAGTTGAACAGATGTACTCCGGCATTGTTGCCAAGGTAAGGCGTAGAGCCGTGTGCCGGCTTGCCGATCATGGAAATATGCACGCCATCGTCTTCAATGGAATAGGAACCCTTCAGATCGTTGGTACGCAGATAGAAATCGAAAAGCGCGGGATCAAATTCCTTCGTGTTCAAAACGGCAGACGCGTTCTGAATGACGATATTCGGACGCTCGCCGGCTGTCATGGAAGAAATAATCGTGGGCGCATCGCTTTCGAGAAGCATATGGATGTTTCCCTTTTCGCCGTAAATGACCGGGAAATCCGCATCGGGGGTAAATCCCATCGTCGGAATCGGACCGCCGTTTTTCAGGTAGTAGTCGATGCCTTCCATGCCGCTTTCCTCATCGGTTCCGGCAATCAGATACACGGTCTTATTCAGCTTTACATTCTGATCGTGCAAAATTTTCATGGCATAGTACGCCGCCAGCAGCGGGCCTTTGTCATCGAGAACGCCGCGGCCAAACAGCCAGCCTTTTTCCTGCGTCAGATCATAAGCCGGACGCGTCCAGCCGTCGCCGGCTGGTACAACATCGAGATGACCGAGAATGCCGACGCTTTCTGCGTCTGGTCCGGCATCGTGAATGATAATCGTTCCGGCATAGCCGTCAAAGTTTTTGGTGGCAAAACCGTCCCGTTTTCCCATGGCCAGCATCGTTTCCAGGGCATCCTGAACGGCTGGACCAAAAGGCGCATTCGTATTCGCATGTTCCTTATCCCGGACGGAAGGGATGGAAACAAGGGTTTTGAGATCTTTTTTAAAGGAATCAAAATACTGATTCGCAAGAGTACGATAATTCATTTTGTTTTTTTCACTCTTTCTGTCCTGTCTATTCTAGCACAGCGGCCCGTCTCTCTTCGGCTTTCGAATATGTACAAAACAAAAAGACCAGAAGGGTGAGCTTCTGATCTTTGCGTACTTTATTCCGCCGGGGTTTCGCTGGTTTCAGCGGCCGCTGCGGGACGGTCTTTATGATCGCCGTGATGGTCGCCATGACGATGATCCGGACGTCTTCCGTTTCCGCCTGATCTGCGGCCGCGGTCATTTCTTGGACCTCTGCGTTCCGGTTCTTTATAACCTTCCGGCTTAGGAAGCAGCGCTTTGGCCGAGACTTTGACTTTTCCGTCTTCAATTTCGGTGACTTTGACATCGATCACATCGCCGATCTTGAGAACGTCTTCCACATTTTCTACGCGGTTCCAGCTGATGTTGGATACGTGGAGCAGGCCGTCGGTTTTTCCGAACAGGTTGACGAAGGCGCCATAGCTTTCCACGCGGACAACCTTGCCCTCGTACACGTCGCCGATTTTGGCTTCGCGGCAGATTTCGTTAATCGCCGCAACCGCCTTGTCGATGGCTGCCTGATCCTTGTGATAAATCACTACGGATCCGTCGTCTTCAATGTCGATCTTGACACCGTCGCAGTCGGCAATGATCTGGTTAATCATCTTGCCGCCCGGTCCGATGACATCCTTGATCTTGTCTACGGAAATCTTCATCTGGGCAATCTTCGGTGCATACGGCGAGAGCTGCTTGCGCGGTTCCGGAATGGTCGCGAGCATGTTGGCCAGAATTTCCTTGCGGGCTTTGTTGGCCTGTGCGAGGGCTTCCTGGAAAATCTCACGGTTAATGCCTTTGACCTTGATGTCCATCTGCAGAGCGGTAATTCCGTTTTCAGTTCCGGCTACCTTGAAGTCCATATCGCCGAAGTGGTCTTCCATACCCTGAATGTCGGTCAGAACGGTGTATTTGCCGCTCTCGTCATCCATGATCAGACCCATCGCAATACCGGCTACCGGCGCCTTGATCGGAACGCCTGCCGCCATCAGCGACATCGTGCCGGCGCAGATGGAGGCCTGCGAAGACGAACCGTTGGATTCGGTAACGTCCGCTACCGTACGGATCGTGTACGGGAATTCTTCTACCGAAGGAAGAACTTTGGACAGTGCGCGTTCGCCTAAGGCACCATGACCGATTTCACGGCGTCCTGGAGAACCCATGCGTCCGGTTTCGCCTACGGAGTAAGGCGGGAAGTTGTAGTGATGCATAAAGCGCTTGTTATCGACTTCGGTTACGTCGTCGATAATCTGGTTTTCATTGAGCGCGCCGAGCGTCGTCGAGGAAATAACCTGCGTTTCTCCGCGGGTGAACATGGCGGAACCATGAACGCGCGGCATCAGGTCAACCTGCGAGTTCAGCGGACGGATTTCGTCGATGGCGCGGCCGTCCGGACGAACCTTGTCTTCAATGATCAGGCGGCGGACTTCATCCGCTTCAATGTTGCGGCAGATCTGTCCAACCTGCTTAAGCGTACTGGCTTTCGCTTTTTCGCTTTCGTATTCTTTTGCTTCGTATTCCGCTACCGCCTTGTCGATCAGCGAATCGATTGCAGCGTAGCGCTCGAGTTTTTTCTGAATGGATACCGCTTTGCGAATGTCGCTTTCGTACGCGTCGCGTACAGCGGCTTCGAGCTGCTCGTCAAAGGCAAAAAGCTGAATTTCGCGTTTTGGCTTGCCGCATGCAGCAATAATGGTTTCTTCAAAAGCACAGAGTTCCTTGATCTTTTCGTGACCGAACATCAGCGCTTCGAGCATGACTTCTTCACTGACTTCGTTGGCGCCGGCTTCAACCATGTTGAGTGCCTGAGCCGTACCGGCAACGGTCAGATCAATTTCCGAACGTTCTGCCTGTTCCGTATCCGGGTTCACAATGAATTCCCCGTCGATCAGACCGACTTTTACGCCGGCGATCGGTCCGCCAAACGGAATATCCGAAAGGCAGAGGGCCAGAGATGCACCCAGCATCGCAGCCATTTCGCTCGATGCGTCCGGATCTACGGAAAAGACCGTGTTCACCACCTGAACTTCGTTGCGGAAGCCTTCCGCAAACAGCGGCCGGATCGGCCGGTCGATCATTCGGGCAGTCAGTGTCGCATGTTCAGTCGGACGTCCCTCGCGGCGCAGAAAGCCGCCTGGGATTTTGCCGGCCGCATACAGTTTTTCTTCATAGCTGACCGTTAAGGGAAAGAAATCCAGTCCTTCTTTGGCCTGGGCCGAAGCCACTGCGGTCGAAAGAATAACCGTGTCTTCATAGCGGACGAGTACTGAGCCGCTAGCCTGTTTGGCGATTTCACCGGTTTCTACCGTGATGTTCTTTCCGCAAAAGTCAAGATGAAATACCTGTTTAGCCATCTTGTCTATTTACCTCACTTTTAGTTTATCAAGCGCTATCATAACACAACGAAAATCCTCGTTCTATCCCCCTTGGAAAGGAGTCGGCAATATGGGCTTTGAACATTCGATTTTTTGACACCGGAACCCGGATGCTCGGTGTCAGACCATCTTGGCGCTGCAGATATCACCTCTGCCCGACGATGTTCTCTTCTCCGTTCCTTTTTCAGGTTCATTCGCCCTGTTCACATTCCCTGTTCAGGTTCCCGGTCAGATTCTCCACTCTTTTCTGGCGGCTGTGCGCCAGACGAAAACGCCGCAGAAAACTCTGCGGCGCTGGTTTGTGATTGTATCTCGGATCGGTTGGATCCGTCTTTTTTCATTTACAGACTACTTTTTCGAAGAATCTGCTTTGGAGTCCGCTTTGGATTCGGTCTTGGATTCTGCTTTCGAATCTGCCTTGGAATCGGCTTTGGACTCTTCTTTGGACTCGCTCTTCGCATCGGCTTTGGATTCATTTGCAGCGCTTTCCGCTTTGGACGATGCCTCAGAAGATGCCTTTTCCTGGGAAGAAGCGCTCGAATCGGCTTTCTTCACGTCAAACTTCTGCAGAAGCTTGAACGTGTCGCCTTCCTTGAGGGATTCGTCTTTTACGCTCGTGAAGAAGCCTTCAAAGAATGTCATCCAGCTTTCCGGCGCAGCAGAAACGGCAACGGTATCGTTGCTGGACAGATCGAGACTGTCCTCGCCAAGGGTTGCCTTGGAGCGGGTAATGTTTTCGATTTTCTTAAGCGCGCCGTTGGCATCGGTCGTCAGAACGAGACGAACGTCTTCGAGATCGTAGCCGTCCAGAACGAGCGTTCCGTCGCCGCGAATATCGAGACGGCTCATGCCGTAGGAACTTTCGTATACACTGTCGAGCTGCGTATTGTAGGCTTCCGCATCGGCCATGGAAATGGTCCAGCGGTACTCGTTTCCGATTTTTTCGAGGGTGAAGTCATACAGATCCGGATATTCGAGCGGCTGCAGAAGCAGGTTCGATCCGAACATGGAATAAAGCGCGTAAACGACTGAGTTTTCAATCGCGGAATCGAGCTGGTCGGCTTCCACGGCCGCGTTTTCGTTTTCGTAGGAACTGATGCTGGTGATGGTCATTGGATCGTTGGCTCCAGCAATGCGAACGCCGTCTGCAAGCGAGGTGTAGACCACGGTTTCCCCGTACGGAGAATATTCCGAAAGGCCGCTGATCTGCTGGTTGTTGGAAGCCTGATCGGCGTTTTCAGCTGCAGAACCGTTCTCGCTTCCCGATTCGACCGAGCTGCTTTCGCTGCTCGATTTTTCCTTTGCCTTTGGCTCGGTTTCATCTTTGAGCGAATATTCGTACAGCTGATAGAACCGGTCTTTAGCCGGTACGCGAATGTCGTAGCTTCTGAGAGACGTCTTCGTTCCTTCGAGCTTGTCCGAAAGCGTATCGATGGAAGTAGATGTTCCGCTTTCGTCGTAGACCAGACCGGTCGGATTTGCGTCGTACGTCTGATCAACCATGCCCTGGAACACTTCTACGATGTCATCCATCGTGGATTCGCTGCTAATGGCTGCCGCCTTTTTCAGCAGTTCGCTTGGGGCGTTGTCTTCCGTCACCGGGACGGGTTTGGCACATCCGGAAAGCAGCAGACCGCAGGCCAGCGCCCCCGCCGATATCCATTTTAAAAATTTCATACGTATACTCCTGTCTCTTTTCAGAAAAAAGGCATACGGCAGCCAGAGGCCAGCCAGGAACTTTTTTTGAAAATCATCACTATTGTAAATCGATCAAGCCCAGATCCAGAAACAGACTCTTTTTCCTCTTTTTCGTTTTCCTGTTTCGCCCTTGGAAAACCCGTACTAAGCCGTCCTGTAAAAACGACGGCGGATACGGCGAGAATCTGTTTTTGTCTGTGCACTGTCTGACGGTATCGAAACTTTCTAAAAGAAAGATTAATTTTCCCAGGCATCGAAACTCTTTACATAAGCCAGAAAAGAATTGCGAAAGAATGTGAAGAATAATGCCGGAAAAATCCAAAGCCGGCATGATCCGTCAGAGCGGAAAGGGACCCTTTGTAGACAGTTCCTTTCCAGACGATAAAAGAAAACGGCAGTGCGTCTGGCACTGCCGAAAGCATAGCTTTGTTTTGGACTACTTTCTCAGACCGAGTTTTGCGATCAGAGCTTTGTAGCGGTCGAGGTCTTCGCGCTTCAGGTAGTTGAGCAGGCTTTTGCGGTGTCCAACCATTTTCATCAGACCTCTGTAGGAATGATAGTCGTGTTTGTGAACCTTGAAGTGCTCTGTGAGCTCGTTGATCCGGCGGGTCAGAATTGCGATCTGAACTTCAGGAGAGCCGGTGTCTCCTTCGTGTACGGCGTATTCTTTAATAATCGCCTGTTTTTCTGCACTGGTCATTTTCATATCCTCCTCAATGCATTTGGTGTCATTCAGCGCCAAGCAGGGGCTGGAGAACCCTGTGCCGGGCACGAATCTATGTCAGATTACTCTTTACTCAAGAGAAAATCAACTAAAATCGAATCCAGAACTTCCATGCCGGATTCACTCAGGGAAAGCTTTCCGTCTTTTCGGATAAAGACGTCTTTCCACTTGTCTAAAACGTCCACGTAGCGGCTTTCCAGATCCATTCCGTACTTCGCGTTCCACTTTTGAACATCGAGACCTTCGCGTGTCCGCAGGCCGGTCATGATCGCGTCAAATTCAGGATTGGGATTTTCCGGGCGGATCTTTTCGAACGGATTTTCCATCCAGGCTTTTAAAGACGAGGCGTGTTCGTACAGTCCTGTTTCATCCCGGCCGACGGCACCAAAGCCAAAGCCGTAATACAGACCATCCTGCCATATGAGAAGGTTGTGTTTACCGTACGCCTGATTTTTCGCATAGGACGAAATTTCGTAATGCTCGTATCCGGCAGCTTCCAGCCGTTTTTCGATCGTTTCGTACTGCAGAGCGCAGAGATCTTCATCCAGATCGTCTTCGGAATACCGACTGCCAAAGCGGGTTCCCGGTTCGAGAATCAGCGAATAAATGGACAGGTGCGAAATGTCCAGATTCAAAAACGCGTCGAGATCCCGGTTGAGATCTTCCAGACTTTCTCCAGGAAAGCCGTACATCAGATCGGCGCAGATCCGCTCAATCCCGCTTTCTTTTAATAGCGCGATGGCTTTCAGCGAATTTGGAACGGTGTTCGTACGGCCAATCTGCTTCAGTCGTTCTTCATCAAAGGTCTGCAGACCGATCGAAACGCGATTGACTCCAGCTTCTCGATACAGCCGGAGCTTTTCTTTAGTGATCGATTCGGGATTGACCTCAACCGTCCACTCCGTATTTTCATTTGCAAAGTACTTAAACAGCTCGAGCAGCCGTTTTGTCTGTGAAAGATTCAGCACGCTGGGCGTGCCCCCTCCAAAATAGAGCGTCTGAAAGCGAAAATCCGGATGGTTCTGCTTCAGCGGTCCAAGTTCAGCTTCCACTTCGCTTTGCAGGGCGTCGAGCCACGTATCGACAAGTTCAAGCCGGGCACTTTTGGCAAAGGCACAGTAGGAACAGATCGAGGAGCAGAACGGAACGTGAACGTAAGCCGAAGGGATCATTTGTCGTCATCCATGCTTAGAACGGCCATGAAGGCTTCCTGCGGAATTTCGACGCTGCCGACCATCTTCATGCGCTTCTTTCCTTCCTTCTGCTTTTCGAGAAGTTTTTTCTTTCGGGAAATATCGCCGCCGTAGCATTTTGCCAGAACGTTTTTGCGCAGCGCCTTGATGTTGGTACGGGCGATGACCTTGGAACCGATCGCTGCCTGGACCGGAATTTCAAACTGCTGTCTGGGAATCAGATCTTTCAGCTTGACAGCCATCGCGTTACCGCGCGCGTAAGCGAAATCCTTGTGGACGATGATGCTCAGCGCATCGACCGGCTGACCGTTCAGCAGGATGTCGAGTTTCTGCAGATCGCTCTTTCGATAGCCGGAGAACGTGTAGTCAAAGCTGGCGTAGCCTTTGGTAGAACTTTTCATGCGGTCGAAAAAGTCGAAGATGACTTCCGAAAGCGGCATTTCATAAATGAGTTCCATGCGGGTGTCGTCGATCATCTGCAGATCAATGTACTCGCCGCGCTTTTTCTGGCAGAGATCCATCATCGTGCCGACGTATTCTTTCGGAACGAGAATTTCCGCTTTTACGTACGGTTCTTCGATCCAGTCAATGTTCTGCGCGGGCGGAAGAGCGGCCGGGTTGTCAATTTCTTCCACCGTGCCGTCGGTTTTATGAACCTGATAAATTACCGACGGACTGGTCGCAATCAGATTGAGGTTATACTCACGCTCCAGACGCTCTTCGACAACGTCCATGTGCAGCAGGCCTAAAAAGCCGCAGCGAAAGCCAAAGCCAAGCGCCTGCGATGTTTCGGGCTCAAACTGAAGGGACGCATCGTTGAGCTGCAGCTTTTCGAGCGCTTCCTTTAAATCGTCATAACGGACATTGTCGACTGGATACAGACCGGCATACACCATCGGCTGCATTTCCTTATAGCCGTGCAGCGGCGCGTCCGCCGGCTGATCGGCGAGCGTAATCGTATCGCCGACCCGCACGGTTTTAATGTCCTTAACCGAAGCAGCAACCCAGCCGACATCGCCGGCGGAGAGCTTCTCCTTGTTTAAAAGCTTGGGCGTACGAACGCCGAGTTCCGTGACTTCGTATTCGGCTTTGGACTGCATCAGACGAATGCGGTCGCCGACTTTGAGTTCGCCGTTTTTGACGGAAACCCAGGCGATAACGCCTTTGTACGGATCGTAAACGGAGTCAAAGACGAGCGCCTGCAGCGGCTTGTCCTTGGAACCGGTCGGCGCCGGAAGCTTGTTGACGATTTCTTCGAGAACCTTATCGACGTTCAGGCCAGATTTGGCGGAAATTTCCACCGCTTGCGAGCAGTCGAGGCCGATCAGGTTTTCAATTTCCTGTTTAACGACTTCCGGCTGGGCGCTTGGAAGGTCAACTTTATTGAGGACGGGAAGTATTTCCAGGTCGTTTTCCAGGGCCAGATAGACGTTGGCCATCGTCTGGGCCTGCACGCCCTGTGCCGCATCCACGACGAGAATGGCGCCTTCGCAGGCGGCCAGCGATCGGGACACTTCATACGAGAAGTCGACGTGACCCGGTGTATCGATCAGATGAAAGAGATAGTCTTCCCCGTTTTTTGCGTGATAAACCAGTTCAACGGCGTTGAGCTTAATGGTGATGCCACGCTCACGCTCCAGATCCATGGAGTCGAGAATCTGCGACTTCATTTCCCTCTTTTCCACCGAATCCGTCAGTTCGAGGATGCGGTCGGCCAGAGTGGATTTTCCATGGTCAATGTGGGCAATAATTGAAAAATTACGAATGTGCTGTTGATCCAAATGAATCCCCCGCTTTCTTATCGAGCAGGCTTCTGCCTTTTCCATTTAAAAAATCGGCGGACTTCATGGCAGGCTTTCCTTCAAGCTGCACTTCATCGAGCAGAAACAGTCCTTCGTGTCCGCCCATGGCAAACTGTTTCTTTCCTTTTTTGGTAAAGACGCCGATGCCCGGGGTTTCGCCCGGTTCGTAGCGTACTTCGAGAATCTTGAGCTTTTTGCCATCGGCGATGACATAGGCTCCAGGTTCTCTGGACAGGGCACGGATCTGGCAGCAGATCTGACGATCATCCCTGCTCAGATCGACCTTTTCGTCTTCCGGCAATATTTTCTGCGCGTACATAGCCTTGCATGCATCCTGCTTTTGGAAGACGAGTTCGCCTTTCAGCAGAGCAGGCAGATTTTTTACGATCAGCTTTCCGGCGGCTTCGCCCATTTTCTTAAAGAGCGTAGTCGAGGTTTCGCAGCTGTCGATTGGAATTTCAATACTGTCCGCGACCGGACCGGTATCCATTCCCTTTTCCATGAGCATGAGACACATACCGGTTTTGGGACAGCCGTCCCAGATCGCCCTTTGAATGGGAGCCGCTCCGCGGTATAACGGAAGCAGCGATCCGTGGAGATTGACGCACCCCTGTTTCGGTGCGTTCAGAACGCCTTCGGGGACGATCTGTCCGTAGGCGCAGGTTACGATCAGATCTGCATGGCAGTCTTCGATCGGTTTGTAGTCTTTGGAAATCTTCTCAGGTGAAAAGACGGGCAGGCCATGTTCAAGAGCAAGCTGTTTTACTTCACAGGGCTGCAGTATGCCCTTGCGTCCTACCTTGCGGTCGGGCTGGGTAACTACGAGCACAATATTTGCCTTGTCATCAATCAGAGCCTGGAGAACATCCGCGGCAATTTGCGGGGTTCCCATAAAAATAATGCGATTTTCCATTTGTCGGCCCTCCTTTCGGATCACTATTATAAACGATAGTTATCCCTTTTGTTGCATCTCATAATTGGGTTTGCTATAATTTCAAAGCATTATGTCAGGAGGTGTCACCATGCCGCAGATCAAACAGCAGAAAAAGCGTGTTCTCACGAATAATAAAGCTAGAAGCCGTAATGTTTCGCAGAAATCCGCTCTCAAAACTGCCATTAAGAAAGTTCTTAAAGCTGTAGAAGCACAGGATAAAGAAGCAGCCCAGGCAGCTTACGCACAGGCTTGCTCCAAGCTTGATAAAGCTGTTGCCAAAGGTTTCAAGCATAAAAATTATGCTTCCAACCAGAAATCAAGACTGGCACAGGCTGTCAACTCCATTCAGTAAAATGAGAAACACGATATCCGATTGAAAGCTTAGCGTGATCCGTCGATATCGTTTTTTGTTTTGATATACAATCCGTAAATCAGCCGTAAAAAAGGAACCCGATCGTGTAAACACATCGCGTTCCTTTTTCATTTGGCAAAATTTTGATATTCGCATACCGCGCGGATTAAATTTCCTGCGCTCCCACCTGCAAAATAAAGTTTTCAAAGCCGGCGTCCTTGTCGATCCGCCCGCTTTTCATGTTTTCATCCAGCCGGCTGAGCCAGGCGAGATCATCGAGCAGCTGATCGGCCCGGAAGCGACGCGCGTTTCGCATCGAGTTCCAGATCCGCCCGGAAGAAGCGTTCAGAATTTTCATCATGTCATTCTGACTGCGGCCTTCGTCCATGAGTACGCGAACCTGATAGACAAATCGAATCTGGCTGGCCAGCAGAGCGAGAATCGCGATCGGCTCCATATTCTGCCGTCGAAAATTCCGGTACAGGCCAAGCAGGCGGACTTTATCTTTTTCGAAGAGGGCATCTGTCATTTTAAAGACGTTCGTTGCCGGTTCGACGGTGGTCATCGCCTTCACATCCCCCATAGAAAGGTGATTCGAATAGAGCGCCATCTTGTCGAGCTGCATGGAAAGGTTCGAGGAAGAATAGCCGGCGTGCGCGCAAAACCATTCAAACGCACCCGGATCCATCGTAATCCCCTTTTCCTTCATCATTTCCCTTACTTCCGCCGGCTGTGTCTTTTCAGTCAGACCAATGCATTCGATCACGGTCGAATTGGTCGCCAGCGTCTTGATCGCCTTTTTACGGGTATCGATCTTTTTGGAATGACAGAGGAAAACAACAACTTTATCGTCCGGCTTGCGTTCAGCGACTTTTGCCGGATCGACGCCAGAATCGTTTTTTGCACCAAGAAAAGAGGCGTTATCCACGATCAGGAGCGTTTTCGTTCCAAACAGATTCATCGTATCCATCTCAAACAGAAGTGCCGCTTCCCCATCCGCTTTCGCATCGATGCGAACGGTCTCTTCGCATTTCTCCTTTTCGCGGATCTTTTCGAGCTTATACTGCATTCTCGCTTCGTCTTCACCGACCAGAATATACATCATGGCTGCACCCTCATTTCCTGACTGCCTGTTTCCATTCTCCAGAAGGAGAATTCGAATTGCCTCTATTGTACCGGTCCTCTTCTCGAAAGCCAAAATCGACCCATCGCAGGGCTGGGTCAGGAACCGTTGACCCGAAGCCAATTCTCCTCGCCTGCTCTCCGCCTGTTCCTCGCTCTCCTCTCTGTTTCCTGAAGAAAAAAGGACCTGCCAAAGCGCAGATCCGAAAAAGGTACAAAAAGAAAAGCAGCTTGTTCTTTCCGTCGATCAGATTCTTGGCCCCTGCCAGAGATGCCGGCCGTACTGGGCATACATTTCGCTCATTCCCTGATACAGCGAAAGAATGGCGAACACGAACAGCAGCCAGGCGGAAAGCTGGGAAAGAAACGGAACAGAGAGCAGGTCGCCAAACGAACTGCTCAGAAAGCCAAGCGATACACAAAGATGAGCCACCCATACGTAAACGGGCGCATGCATCATCAGCGGCAGAAACGACAGCATGTATACGCCGCCCACCAGCAATACCACAGAAAGAATCCAGGGATGGAAATGAAGGTGACTAAGTTCTGCTGCGCTCCACGCGATCTGCGTCAGACCGTTTGCAAAGCCCAGAATAACAGAAAGAATCAGATTGATGTTTCCATGCGGATCATCCCGAAGCAGATTCATACGGCTTCCGGTAAAAGCCGCCACGCCAAGTGAAAGCTGCAAAACGCCCATGACTAAGCGGGCATCCGGTGTAATCGTGACGATTTTAGACAGCCACGTCAGCGTGGCAAACATCGCAAAGACAAACTGCAGCGCCGGATCCGGTGAAGCGCCGCGCAGAATTCCCGGCTTTGTCATCGACGAGGAAGAATCCGCCGCTTTGGGCAAAATATCGTTTTCCATTCTGGATGAAGGATCCATTTCGTTTTTCATATTTCTCCTCCTTTGCCGGTTTGGATACGCCTGATTTTCTCTTTCGAATATTGAATTCTGGATTGGTCTGCACTCTGGTTTCCGTTCCAGAAATGCATTCTGGAAAAGGATGAGACAAAAAATGCGCAGAGAAACAGGCGCAGACAGGCGGCAGATCCAGATCGGGCTTTCGCTTCCATTATCCAGAACGAGCACAATCCCTTCCCTTACGGTGCCCGCTTTTGCCCGATCGGCGCCAGCCCCATCCAAAACACGTAAAGCTCCATAAGAAAAAGGCACTTCCTTTCCAGAGAAAAGAAATGCCTGATGATTTTGAAATGGAGTCAGGATGAAAAATCAGCTGACGGATTCGATGCGGACTTCGTAAGGTTCGTCAACGCCTTTAACGACAACCGTATCGCCGGCTTTTTTATCCATGATCGCTTTGACAACCGGAGTTTCATTGGACACTTTGTGGTCGTAAATGTCCGCTTCGAATGTACCTACGATCGTAAAGCTGAACGTGGAGTTATCGGAAAGATCGCGGATCGTTACGTTGGATCCAAGACGAACGTTTTTCGCGTCGCCGGTATCTTCTTCGATCAGAACCGCATTTTTGATAAGCGCTTCGAGTTCCTTGATACGGGCTGCTACACGGGCCTGACGGTCACGTGCAGCATCGTAGTCGGCGTTCTCGGACAAGTCACCCTGAGCACGGGCTTCCTGCAGTTCAACGATGACCTGCGGCTGAACGACATGAATCAGATCTTCAAGTTCGGCTTTATATTTGTCGAGACCTTCCTGGGTCAATAAAATCTTTTCTGCCATTGATTATTTCTCCTTACCTTATGCCATACAACAGACGTACGCTGTTTTCTGACGTATGTATTTCCTGCCGATTCCAAATGCAGAACGGGCAGTCGAAACAGGTGAATTGTACCACAGCCTCAAAACCGACTTAGTAATTGAGGTTGTATTTGTCCACGTTTTCGAGATGCTCTTCGTAAGTTCGTGCAAAATGCGTCGCGCCGTCTCCATAAATGTCGCTGACAAAATAGAGATAGTCGTTATCCGCTGGGGAAAGCGCCGCATCTAAAGCCGCTGCACCCGGATTGAGAATCGGTCCGATCGGCAGACCGTCATGCATATAGGTGTTGTAGGGCGAATCGATATCGGCATTGGTTTCGCAGTCTTCCGGCTTTTCGAACTGGTCATACAGTGCGTAGCACACCGTGACGGAGCTCTGAAGCGGCATGCCCTGCTCGAGGCGGTTTTTAAACACGCCGGCGATATCAGGCATAATCGACGCATCGCCCGATTCAAACTGAACGACGCTCGCAAACGTAACGATCTGCTGGACGCTCATCGAGGAGGCATCAAACTGCGCTTTATGTGCATCATAATATGCCTGGAACTGATCGAGCATCATGTAAGTGACCTGTTCGGCGCTCATGTCGAAATCCATGTAGTAGGTTTCCGGGTACAGATAGCCTTCGAGTTTTACAAAATACTGATCGTTGCAGACTTCCTCGGGATTGAGGAAGGAATAGCGCGTACTCGCCTGCTGAATGAACTCATTGCTGTTCCACAGATCGAGAAGCTGATCCGCCGTCAGATCCGGCAGCGCTTCGCTGATTCGCTTGGCGATATCCTTGGCCCAGCATCCTTCCGGAATCGTCACGACCGCATAGGAGGCGGCGAGATTGGCCGGATCGGAAAGATAGTCAAGGATTTCGGGAACGCTCATGTTTTTCGCGAGTTCGTACGTGCCCACGTAATAGGAAAAGCCATCGTGAATTTTGGAATACCATTCGGCTGCCGTCCGGTTTTTCAGAAGGCCGGCTTCGTCAAGCGACGTGAGAACTTCAGCGGCGCTTTCACCTTCGGTAACTTTAATCGCGATGGATTCGGTCTGGTCAGAGACGGGTTCAAGTCCGCTCTGAAACCAGAACCAGCCTCCGGCTCCTGCGGCAAGCACAAGAACCAGAAGGATGATGGTAACAGTTAGTCCGACGTGTGATTTGCGTTTTCTTACTTTTTTCATTGCAGGAAAGACAGTACACTCCGTCAGGTCGACCTGAACTAGTCTTCTGTTTCCTCCTCGTCGGTCGCAAAAGCGCCGATGACTTCTTCAACCATGTTCCATTCGTCATCGGTTTCGATCGGAATCAGTTCGCCTTCATCGTTATAGGCGGAAGCGAATACTTCCTCTTCCGTTCCCTGCGGATCCTGGAAGACGACGTACTGTTTTCCTGTGTTCGGATCGTCAAACGTAAACAGAATGACCATGCGTTTTTCTTCGCCGTTTTCATCAACGACGTACAGTGAATTCGAGTCAATCATTGCGGTTTCTCCTTTCAGCTCCCTCAGGCCTGAGGGGATTCCCCTTATTACAGCTTTCTTTTATTTCTTTCTTACTGATGAACAGAATTCAGGGCAGATGATTTTTCGCTTATTTGTGCAATCGTCTGCTTCCTTTTTTGACTGTTCCTGTTCATTGTACCGAAAACATTGCCAGATTCTAAACGAATCTGGCGAATGAACAGACATGCATCAATTAAAAAGGCATCACCAGTCCGCCGCTCTGGCGGTCGAGATAGCTCTGCAGAATCTGTACGGCGGCCATCTGGTCGATGATCTGCTTTCTTTTCTTGCGCTTTACGTTGCCGGAAATCAGGATCTTCTCTGCGGCGGCGGTCGTCAGACGCTCATCCCAGAGTTCCACCTGGATGCCTTCGGCTTCCAGCATTTTGGCAAACTTTTCTGAAACCTGACCGCGAATGCCGATATCGCCGTTCATGTGGCGCGGCAGACCGAGTACGACTTTTTTAACGCCGTTTTCCCGGATCACCTTCAGTACATCCTGCAAAGCCGCATCGTAGTCGTCCGGTGCAAAGCGGACCGTGGTCAGCGCTCTGGCGATCATGCCAAGCGGATCGCTGATCGAAATGCCGCAGGTTACCGATCCAAGATCAAGTCCGATAATCCGTTCCATTTATTTCTCCAGATACGCCCGGACGAGTTCTTCAATGATCTCATAGCGTTCAATCTTCTGGATGGTATTTCTGGCATCTTTATAAGAAGAAATGTAGGCAGGATCGGAACTGATCAGATATCCTGCGATCTGGTTTTCGGAATTGTATCCGCGTTCCTCGAGTGCTTCAGAAACTTCGCGAAGAATCTTTTTGATGTTCTCACGACGGATTTTTTCCGTGGTAAACATCACGGTTTCAGTAATACGGGCCATAATTTACCCTCCTCTATAACATTCTAATCATACACCAAGAAAAACAGGCTGAAAAGCAAGCGCCAAAAGCGCTCCAGAGACGTCAGGCGCGCAGTTTCCGCCCTTTTCCTGGATTCGAACTGCCTCCAGCATACCTTCTTTTGGACGCAGTCTTTCTTCTTTTGCCTGTTCCATTCGGACAGCGTCCGAACAAAGCAAGAGAAAAGCATGCAGGAAAACTCTCTTCGCTGCATGCTTTCGTCTTGCCTAACGCATTGATTTTCGGCTTGTATAAAGCCGTTTTGGCTCTGTTGATTTTGTTACTGATCCAGAATTAGAGCGATTTGGCCATCGCGGTAAAGGAATCGAAGGCTTCGCCGATCTTGGAGGCATCGCTGCCGCCGGCCTGAGCGAGGTCTTTTTTGCCGCCGCCTTTGCCGCCTGTAAGTACTGCGGCTTCACGAACGACGGTTCCTGCATTGACGCCTTTGACGATTGCATCGCTTCCTGCAGCAGCAACCAGCGTCAGCTTATCGCCGTTCTGCGCGATGAGCAGAATGGCTGCTTTCGGGTCGTTTCCTTTAATGCTGGAGGCAATTTCCTTCAGAGCCTTGCAGTCCATGTTGTCGACTTTCTTGCAGAGAACATGAAGGCCGTTGATGTCCTTGGATTCCATTGCCCATTCCTTGCACTTGAAGGAAGCAATCTGGTTTTCGAGTTCCGCAATTTTCTTCTGCAGATCTTTCATCTGATCGAAAGCGGAATCGATCTTCACATCCAGATTTTTAATGCCTTTCGCCTTAGCGGTGTGCGCAATGTGCTCAAGCATTTTCTGCTGCGCTGCGAAATCGTTATACGCCGCCTTGCGGGTCTTGGCGGTAATACGACGGGTATCGGAACCGATGGATTCCTCGCCGACGATCTTGAGCACGCCGATTTCACTCGTGTTGTCGACATGGCAGCCGGCACAGAATTCCTTGGAGACGTCGCCCATCGTTACAACACGAACCTGATCGCCGTACTTTTCATCGAACAGCGCGGTCGCACCGGTTTTCTTTGCGTCTTCAATATCGAGGATTTCCCAGGATACAGGAATGGAGTCGGTAATCATGTCGTTGACTCTGGATTCAATTTCCGCGAGTTTTTCTTCGCCGATCTTATCGCGCATGTTGAAGTCAAAACGCAGATAGTCCGGTCCGACAAAGCTTCCGGCCTGATGAATCTGATCGCCCAGTACGGATTTCAGTGCGCTCTGCAGCAGGTGCGTTGCCGAGTGGTTGGCCGTTACGTTTTCGCGGCGGACCGCATCCACGCTCTGCCATACGGTATCGCCGACATGCAGGATGCCTTCATCGAGTTCGATTTTGAGCAGGTGCTGCTTGTTGCGGGTTTTAACGCCATCCACTACGCGGGCTTTTACGGTACCGGAGCTGATCGTTCCGGTATCGGCAACCTGACCGCCGGACTGTACATAAAACGGCGTAACATCCAGGATCACCTGACCGTCGCCGTCGAGTTCATCGACAAGATGACCGTCCTTGAAGAGAGCGATGACTTTGCCTTCTTCGGCAAGAACGTTGTAGCCGTTGAATTTGCACGCGCCGGTGAAGTTCATCAGATCTTCGTTCTGGCTGGCGAAGGAATCTTCGACATTGCGGGCAGCACGTGCTCTTTCCTTCTGCTGCTTCATCTGTTCGTCGAATTCTGCGCGATCCGCTTTCAGACCGTTTTCTTCGGCGATTTCCTGGGTCATTTCAAACGGGAAACCGTATGTGTCGTAAAGCTTGAAGGTAATTTCACCGCTCAGCTTGCCGTCTTTGGCTTTGGCCATTTCATCATCGAGCAGCGCCTGACCGTTTTTCAGAGTTTTCTTGAAGATTTCTTCTTCCTGACGGATGACTTTTTCGTTTTCGTCAATTTTATCCGTCAGATACGGATAGAAGTCTTTCATGTTTTCGCTGACGGTCGGAACGAGCTTGTAAAGGAACGGTTCATCCAGACCGAGCTTCAGACCGAAGCGAACGGCACGACGGAGTACGCGGCGCAGAACGTAGCCGCGGCCGGAGTTGGAGAAGCCGGCACCGTCGGACAGCGCGAAGACGAGCGTACGGATATGGTCGGCAATAACGCGGAAGGCCATTTTGTTTTCGCCTTCGTATTTTTTGCCGGAAAGTTTTTCAGTTTCGTGAATGATCGGCAGGAACAGATCGGTATCGAAGTTGGTTTCGCCGTCCTGAACGAGCGCAACCAGACGTTCGAGACCCATGCCGGTATCGATGTTTTTCTGCGGCAGTTCCTTATAGTCCTTGCGGTCGATCGAAGGATCGCAATCGTACTGGCTGAATACGATGTTCCATACTTCGATGTAGCGATCGTTTTCCATTTCTTCAAAGAAGAGCTTTTCGCCAAGGTGCTGCGGATCGTACTTTTCGCCGCGGTCAAAATGGATTTCGGTGTCTGGTCCGCCCGGACCTTTGCCGATCTCCCAGAAGTTTTCCTGGGTACGCAAAATGTGGCTGGGATCTACGCCGCATACTTCGGTCCAGATCCGGTACGCTTCGTCATCATCCGTATAGACGGTGATGTAGAGCTTATCCTTGTCGATGCCCATCCATTCATCACTGGTCAGAAATTCCCACGCAAACGGAATGGCTTCCGGCTTGAAGTAATCGCCGATGGAGAAGTTTCCAAGCATTTCGAAGAACGTATGGTGACGGGCGGTTTTGCCGACGTTTTCAATATCGTTGGTACGAATGGATTTCTGCGCGTTGGCAATCCGGTTTTTCTTTGGCTTTTCCGATCCGTCAAAGTATTTCTTCAGTGCGGCGACACCGGCATTGATCCAGAGAAGCGTCGGGTCGTTATGCGGAATAAGGCTTGCACCGGGTTCGATCATATGGCCCTTGGATTCAAAGTAATCCAGAAACATCTGACGAACCTGATTTCCGGTAAGTTGTTTCATATGACTCCTTTCAGCAGTTTCCTGCTTATAATTCCCATTTCAAACTCGAATCTGAAGCGACTATCAGAGCGTATGGACAGACAAAATAAAAAACGCCCCTGTTTCCAGGAACGTGTACACGCGATGCCATCCCGGTTTGCCCATGGTTTTCCCATGGACACCCTTAATTTTCTGATAACGCCAGACTGCGGCAGCTCAAGGATGGCTCGAGACAGATGCGCTGTCTTCTTTCACCGCCGAAGACTCTCTGCAAGCCGCAACTCTGTCCTTTTTCCCTTCAATGCTGCTTTTAGAAGTATAAACTCTCAAAAAGCTGTGCGCAAACAAATCCCATAAGAACACGTGCGGCCTTCCCATTCGATTCCCGATCGCCCATCCAAAACGTACACAAACTTCGGGCTGCGCTCTGGAAACAAAAAGGACGCCTTATGTCGCAGGCATCCTATTTTGTTTCTTCAGAAGACTGGGATCGGAATTCGTCGTGCAGATCACCGGAATCCGATTCGTTTTCGCCGGCTGCATCGGACGCGTCCGGCTGAATACTTAAAGCTCTCTGATCCATATCGGCCGAATCTCCCGGATCCAGCGCTTCGTCCAGATCGAGATCTTCGATGGCGGATAAATCTACAATTTCCTTATCGATCGCCGATGAATCGGCATGGGTTTCATTTAAAGCGGATAAAACGGTCGATTCGTTTGAGCGTACCGGTTCTGCCTCAGCAGCCTGTGCAATCTGGGCATGATAGGCCGGCGAGGTCAGCGATGTGCCCGGCAGCGGCATATTCGTTCGGTTGACTGCTTTTTGTGCCTTCTCGCCTTGCTTTAGGCGTTTTTCGGCTACGCGTTTTGCGCAGAGGATTTTCCAGCGCAGACGTTCCTTGAGCGTGGTCTGCCGCGAAGCAGGATCGATACGTCTGGCGCAGATTTCAAAAACTTCCCGGACCGAAACAATCTTAAGATCCCGCTTGGCCCGGGAAACAGCGGTATAGACCAGACGTTTTGCGCTCATCTTCATCGCCTGTTCCGGAAGGGAAAATACAACGTCCTGATATTCCGAACCCTGCGCCTTATGGACCGAAACGCACCAGGCGTGGGAAATCATTGCGTTGAACGGGCTGGTCACTTCGTATTCGATGTTGTCAAAATGCACGAGAGCCGTACGGGTTTTCGGGACGATTTCCACGATTTCTCCAATATCGCCGTTGTAAATGCCTTCCTGAGCGATATTCACTTTTAACATGACTTTATCGCCTTCCCGGTAATGCACTTCGTGATAGCCGCCCTGGTTATGTCTTACTTTTTCTACGATTTCCGGCTTTGAAGTCGAAAAGGGGTTGAGCAGTTCCTGCATAATCGCATTCAGCTCAAATACGCCGCCTTCCCCTTCGTATTTCGGAGAAAGAATCTGCACCTTGCCGGGATTTGGCTTTTCCATGACGATCTGCGCGATCTGCTCCGACATTTTTTTCTCAGGCGCGCAAAGTTCGACGCCATCCGAAAATTCGAAGGGCTGCCCCTTGCGAATTTCATCCGACAGTTTTGCGATGCCGCTGCCTTTTTTCTGACGGTAAAGCTGGTCGAGATGAATCGTGGGAAACTCTTTTGAAGCGATCAGATCGCTGAGCACCTTGCCTTCCCCAACGCTTTCGAGCTGTTCTTCATCGCCGATGATCAGAAGACGGGTATTTGCGGGCATCGCTTTGAGCAGTGCAGAAAAGAGACGCGTATCGACCATGGAAAATTCATCCACGATCATAAAATCGCTCGAATACAGATTGTATTCGTTTTTTTCGAAGACATCCGCATCGGGATCCCAGCCAAGCAGCGAATGAACGGTACGTCCCGTGGAGCCCGTCAGTTCGCTTAAGCGCTTGGCAGCCCGTCCAGTCGGCGCACAGAGCTGATAGCGGCAGCCGGGCATTACGGTATCCAGACATTCGAGAATGGCTTTGACGATCGTTGTTTTACCGGTTCCGGGACCGCCGGTCAAAATGGAAACCGGACTGGAAAAGCACGTCTCAATCGCTTCGATCTGCTTTTCGCTGTACGTAATGCGATCGCGCCGTTCAATCTGCGCGATCTTTTCGATCAGAGGCTGCCGGTCATATCCAGGATTGGATGAACCCGGATGTTCCTGCATCTGAAGCATCCGTTCAGCCAGAAGATCGCAGATCGAATTTTCCGCTTCCCAGAGAAACCGCGGAAATACGCGGTCTTTTTCCAGCTTGATCATTTCACAGTTGGACAGGGTAATCAGACTT